>JAJYJR010000477.1 GCA_021789355.1 Chloroflexota bacterium
CGGTATCGGCGTGCGACGGCCGAGGTCGCGGTCGAGCGCGAGGAGCCGCCGCCGCGCATCGTCCGGGCGCGCTACACGCTGCGCATCGAGACCGACGAGCCCGATCGCCGGGTCGAGCTGCTGCACCACAACATCCGCACGTTTGGCACGATCACCAACACGCTGGCCCTGGCGTGCGACCTGCAGGGCGAGATCGTGGCGGTCCGCCCGGGGGACGGCCCGGCGCCAGAGGACGGCCACCGAGTCGACGACCCCTCCTGAGCCAGGTGTGCCCGTCCGCCGGAGCGGCGTGCGGGGCGTGTCGCATCCGCGGGCCGGCTGGCACGTATCGGCGGCCCGCATGGCTCTAACGCACGTTTGACTAACGTCCGTTAGAATGGCGCCCATGCTGCAAACGCCGATCGAACCTGAAGCGACGAGCCTTCCCCCGGAGACGCTCGACGCCCTGCGGGCCATTGCCGAACCGTCGCGCGCCCGGGTCATCGCGCTGCTCGGCCATGGCGAGCACTGCGTGTGCGACGTCGGGGCGGCGCTCGGGCTGAGCACGGCCCTCGTCTCGCACCACCTGCGCGTCCTGCGCGCGAGCGGCCTGCTCCGTGAGCGCCATGCCGGCCGCTGGGTCTACTACTCCCTGGATCTCGACCGGGTGGCGCAACTGCGCGGCGCGCTCGAGCAGCTGCTGACCCCCTCCGATGCCGCGGCGACGACCTGCCTCTGCACCGACTGCGGCGCCCCCGCGCGATCCGGGACCTCCGGCGTGCCCGGCCTGCGGCGGCTGGAAGTGGCGCCGTGACCTGCTCGGTGCTCGTCGTCGGGCTGCCGCCCGCGGCCGGTTGCGCACCGGGCAAGACCTGGCGGGCCGCGGCGACCCTCGTGCAGCAGCGCCTCGAACAGCGCTTCGGCGATCGGGTCTCGTTCGAGTATGCCGAGCTGTTCAGCCCGGACATGACCCGCCATCCGGACGTCGAGGCCGATATCGCGGCCGGTCTCGTGTCGCTGCCGATCGTCGCGATCGACGGCGTCCCCCGGTTCTCGGGCGGCAAGCTCAACGTCAGCGCGATCGAACACGCGGCAGCGGAGGCCCTCGGGTCGGCTTCGGCCCCACGCTCCGCTTCGGCCCCCCACTCCACCTCGGCCGCCCGTAGCGCACCCCCGTCCATCTTCACGTCGGCCACGGAAGGACGCGTCTCATGACGGACCCTGTACAGGCTTCAGCGGCTCCCGACGTCGAGATCTTCGATCCCCCAATGTGCTGCCCGACCGGCCTGTGCGGCCCGGTTCTGGACACCACCCTCGTGGACCTCTCGGAGGCGCTGCTCGCGCTCCAGTCGGACGGGCGCTCTGTGGCGCGCCACATGATGACGGTCGAGCCCCATGCGTTCATGCGCAACCGGGCCGTGTACGAGCTCATCCGCGACCGCCAGCTCGAGGTCCTGCCCATCACCCTGGTGCGGGGCCAGGTGGTCAAGACCGACGCATACCCGAGCCTCGACGAGTTGCGCGCCGCGCTGCTGGACAGCTGAGCGACCCGCCGCCCGTGCCCCCTGCGCACGTACCCGCCCGCCTCGCGGACGCGCCCGGCGACTCGAAAGGACTTCCTCCTCGATGACCCAGTTCCTCTTCTTCTCTGGCAAGGGCGGCGTCGGCAAGACGACCATGGCCTGCACCACGGCCGTGGCCGAGGCCGACGCGGGGCGGCGCACGCTGATCGTCACCACCGACCCCGCCTCGAACCTCGCCGACGTGTTCGAGCAGCCGATTGGCCATCGGGTCAGCGCGATCCACGCCGTTCCGCGCCTGTGGGCCATGGAGATCGACCCCGACCGGGCCACGGCGGAGTACACCGATCGGACCCTGGCGCCCATCCGGGCCATCTTTCCGCCGGAGATCGTCAGGGTCATGGAAGAGCAGCTGGCGTCGCCCTGCACCGCGGAGGTCGCGGCGTTCGATCGGTTCGCCGATTTCCTCGACCCGATCGCGCTGCTCGATCCTGGGGTGGACGGCCCGTTCGACCTGGTGATCTTCGACACCGCGCCCACGGGTCATACCGTGCGCCTGCTCGAACTGCCCGAGGCCTGGACGAAGAGCATCTCGGAGGCGGAGGCCGGCAGCGGGCAGACATGCATCGGCCCGGCCGCGGCGATCGGCGAGGCCAAGGCGAAGTACGAGCGTGCGCTGCACGCGCTGCGCGACCCCGGCCAGACGCGCTTCGTCTTCGTGCTCCAGCCCGAGGCGACCGCGATCCGCGAGACTGCCCGCTCCAGCGCGGAGCTGGGACGGCTCGGGATCGCGACGACCGAACTGATCGTCAACGGGATCCTGCCGGCCGAGGAAGGGGAGAACCCGTTCTTCGCGGCGCGGATCGCCATGCAGCGCCGGCACCTCGAGGACATCGCGAGCCGGCTCCCGATGCCGGCCAGGCACGTGCCACTCCTCGACGGCGAGGTCCGCGGGATCGAGCGGCTGCGCGCCGTGGCCCCCCTGCTGCACGACGAACGTGTCCAGCGCCCGAGCTTCGGGCATGAGCCGTCCCAGCCGTCCGACACGGTGACCAGCCTGCCCGACCGGGATGCCGCCATGGCACGCCTGCTGCCGGACGGCCATCCGCGCACCATCTTCTTCGCCGGCAAGGGTGGCGTCGGCAAGACCGCGGTGTCGTGCACGACGGCCGTGTGGCTGGCGGCACAGGGCCTCCGCACGCTGCTGGTGACCACCGATCCCGCCGCCCACATCGGCGACGTCCTCGGGGTCACCGTCGACGCCGAGCCGGAACCGGTCGCCGGGGTGCCCGGCCTCTGGGCCGCGCGGGTCGACCCCAAGGCCGCTGCCTCCGCATACACGGAGCGGATCATCGACGACGCCATCGCGCGGGGGAGGGGTGCGGACGCGATCGCCGCGATGCGTGAGGAGCTCGACTCCCCCTGCACCGAGGAGATCGCGGCCTTCGATCGGTTCATCGACCTGGCCAGTCGTGACACCTACGACGTGACGGTGATCGACACCGCCCCGACCGGGCACACCCTGCGCCTGCTCGAGCTGCCCATCGACTGGAGCCGCCAGCTCGACATCAAGGTGTTCGCCTCGGTCGACACCGCGGCGGCCGACGACGTCGCGAAGGCGCGGTTCGGGCGGGTGATCGAGATGATGCGCGACCCGGCGCAGAGCACGTTCGCGTTCGTGATGTACCCCGAGGCGACCCCGATCGTCGAGGCGGCCCGGGCGATCGAGGAGCTGGCCACCCTGGGCATCCCGCTGGGGCTGGTCGTGGCCAACATGGTGCTGCCGGCGGACGCGTGCACGACCCCCTATTCGCAGGCTCGTCGGCGCATGCAGCGGAGCTACCTGGCCGAGATCGCGGGCCGGTTCGAGGCCCCGATCCTCGAGGTCCCGCTGATCGACGCCGAAGTGGCGGGTCTGGAGCGGCTCACCGACATGGCAGGGCAGCTGTTTACCGCGACCGTGGCGGCCTGACGCGGCCACCTGAAGGCAGTTGAGGAGGACATACATGAGCGCGACGCAGGGCGTCACCGCCGTGTCCGGCGGTCTCCCGGACCACGTCACCATCGAACCTGCGGGCACGGGCCCCCTCGAGCGCACGGCCCTCACCGCTGCGGATGCACTGGGGGTGGCACTCCACGAGAGCGCTGCCTACGCGGCGCTGGTTCGGGCCGATCGAGAACTGGAGGCGGACGAGGACGCCCAGGCGGCCATTGCCGCCTTCGAGCGCCGGCAGGACGAGCTGCGCGTCGAGATCACGTTCCGCACGCTCACCGCCGAACACCAGGCCGATCTCGAGCGCCTGCAGACGGCGATGCTCGAGACGCCGGCGGTGGCACGGTACGTGGCCGCCCAGGCGTCGCTCGCGGACCTGTGCCGACAGGCGGCGGCGCTCGTCACCGCCGAGATCGGCATCGACTTTGCCGCCAACTGCGGCAGCAAGTGCTGTGGCTGAAGGGAGTCGCGCCATGCTCGATCCGACCCTGGAGGCAGCGGCCACCGAGCTCGGCCGCACGCTCGCCCGTGTCCCCGCGCTTGCGCAGTTCCTGGCCGCCGACGCCGCCCTGGCCCACGACGCCACTGCGCAGATGATCCTTGCCGGCCTGCGGGAGGAGCAGGAGCTCCTGGGCCGTCTCCAGGCCTCCGGCCTCGCGCCCAGCCAGGAACAGATCAACGCTCTGCGCGTCCGGCAGGCGGCCGTTCGGGCCGATCCGACCATCATGGAGTACCTCCGCGCGTCGAACGAGGCGCGCTCGTTTCTTCCGGGAGTCGCGCTGCGGATCGGCGTGACGCTCGGGCTCGACTTCGGGCAGCTCGTGTCGTCAGGCAGCTGCTGACGGGGTCGCTCGGCGCGTCCTGTGCCAATGCGCGGCAAGGGACGCGCACCGGCCCGGCACATTCGGCCGTTCCCGCGGTACCAGGGCAGTCACGATGGGCCGGGCGGCCCCTTGATGCGGGCGCTTTGGGCCTGTGGCTCCACACGGATCCTTGACACACTTCCGGCTGAGATGTTGACTCACATGGTGTATTGCACTGCCCGCTGCCTGCCACGAGAGGAGTCGCGCCATGCGCGTTGAGCTTCCCGTCCTGCCGGACCTGCGCATGGACGAACCTGCCCCCGATGTGGGCGCGCCGCTGGCGGCCGCAGGCCTGCTCGCCGACCGCACCCGCGCCGGGATCCTCGCGATCCTCCGCGATGGGCCGCACTGCGTGTGCGAGATGGCGGCCGCGCTCGGTGAACGACAGAACAACGTGAGCAACCATCTGGCGCGGCTGCGCGAGGCCGGCCTGGTGCGGCCGACGCGACTGAGCGGGGACTCTCGTCGCGTCTACTACGAGCGCGACGAGGCGGCTTGTGCATCCGCCCTCGCCACGCTGCGCAGCCTCCTCGAGATCACTGCGTGACCGCGCTGTCCCTCACCCGTGGCCGCCGGCCGTCGCTCCCGCTCGTCGTCGCCACGGCCGTCGTCGCCTGGCTCGTCGCCTGGTTCGCCGAGAGCCCGCTCGCGGACTGGCTGAGCTACGACCTGCTGCGCCTGGAGCGCGGCTCGCACCTGGGCG
>JAJYJR010000478.1 GCA_021789355.1 Chloroflexota bacterium
CCCGCAGGCGATCGCCGGTGCGGATGCCCGCCGCCTCGAGCGCGTCGTGCGGGATCGTCACCTGATGCTTGTCGCTCACGCGCGTGTAGCCGCGCTGGCGCTTGAGCTTTACTCGCTGATCCATGAGTAAAGCTTACTGCCACTGGCTTTGCTCGCGCAACGCACACGCGCGGCCTGGGCGCCCGGTTTGTCGGGTCGAGCCCTCTCGCCCCGACCAGTCAACCCAGCCTCTCACCTGGAGGGCAGCCCCGACCTTCCGCTCGATTTGCCGTTGCCCCGCCGGCCGTTATACTGCTGGTATGAAGACGGCCATCTCGGTCCCCGACGCCCTGTTCGCTCAGGTGGACCGCCTCGCGCGACGTTCCCGCCGCTCGCGAAGCGAGGTGTACAGCGCCGCATTGCGCGAGTATGTCGCGCGTCACGCTCCCGACGAGGTGACAGCCGGCTTGGACGCCGTCCTCGGGGATCTGGGCCAGCCGGATATGGCCGAGTTCTCGCGTGCGGCAGCGCGCCGGGCGCTGGAGTCGGCCGAGTGGTGATCGCGCAGGGCGAGGTCTGGTGGGCGGACCTGGGAGACCCGACGGGGTCGCAGCCCGGATTTCGCCGCCCGGTCGTCGTCGTGCAGTCCGACGCGTTCAACGCGAGCAGCCTGCGCACGGCTGTCTGTGTCGTGCTCACGAGCAACGTCAAGTGGGCGGAGGCCCCGGGGAACGTGCTCCTGCCCGCCCGTGTAACTGGCCTTCCGAAACCGTCCGTTGCCAACGTATCCCAGCTTGTCACGCTCGACCGCAGTGCGCTCACCGACCGGGTCGGACGCCTGTCCGCCTCGAACCTCGAGCTGGTCCTCGCCGGGATCGATGTGGTGCTCGGCCGCGGTTGAGCGCGCCGCTTGCCCGGTTTGTCGGGGCAAGCCCTCTCGCCCCGACCAGAACGCTTGCTACATATCCTTGCTTTCGCGACTCCGCCCGCATGGCGTCTTGCTCGGTGAGCCCGTGCGGGCCGCGAGAGCCAGCAGCCTCTGGGCTGAGGCAGAAACGCGCGGCCGCGCGAGACCACACAACAAGAGGACATGCACCCGGGCAGGCGTCACCGCCATCGGCTGGTGACGCCGCGGAGATCGAAGCCAAGGCTCGCGTATGCGGCCAGGCGCTTCGTCAGCATTCGCGCAAGCACCGGCACGTTCACGTCGACGTAGTCATGAACCTCGATGCGGTCCTTGCCGTCCATGGGCCGAAGGACGCGCCCGACGTACTGCACGATCCGACCGCGAAACGCGATCGGGAAGGCGACGAAGAGCGTGTCGAGCGGTGGACAGTCGAAGCCTTCGCCGAGAAGGCTGCCCGTCGCAACGAGCACGACACCGGCGCCGGCTCGCGCCTCCGCAAGTCGCCCTACGGTCGCGCGCCGCACCTTTCTCCCGACGTCTCCGACGAGGACAGCCGGCTCGACCCCGAAGGCGCCAAGGTCGGCTTGGATGAGCCGCACGTGCTCCTTCCATTGCGACAGGACCAGGCAGTTGCGGCCGGCCCGCGAGGCGGCCGCAACGTCAGCGCAGATCTGTCGCGTGCGGGACACGTCCTCGACCAACTCACGGAACACCGCCTGGATCGCCGGGATTGCCCCTTCCCCTCCATCGCCGAGACCCACGTGGGCAGTCTCGTGAACGGTCAGGGTGCGCTCGATGGCGCCCCGGCCTTCCGCGAACCCTGTGCCCATGCGATGGCGCACCGGTCCGCAGTACATGGTGATGAGGCCCTCGAGTCCGTCTCGTCGGTACGGCGTCGCGGTCAGCCCAAGCCAGGACGAGGCGCCGATCTGCCGGACCACCCGCTCGAACGTCACCGCAGGCACGTGATGGCACTCGTCGACGATGACCAGGCCGTATCGAGACGTCAGCTCTCGGACGTCCTCCCTCCGCGCAAGTGACTGAACCATCGCGATGTCCACGGTGCCCTTCAGGCGACCTGATCCACCGCCGAGCGTGCCGATCTGCCTGCGGCCGAGGCCGAGATGATCCTGCAGTCGCTGGCGCCACTGGTCGAGCAGAGGCTGCCGGTCCACGAGGACGAGCGTGGCGACCGCTCGCTCCGCGAGCGCGGCACACGCGACCACCGTCTTGCCGGCACCCGGGGGCGCGACGAGAACCCCGAGATCGTGGCGTCGGAGGTGGTCGAGCGCGACCTGCTGGTCTGGATCCAGGCTGGACCCAAACTCGACGCTGATGGCCGGTGCATCAGTAGAGCGGACCTGAACCTTCAGCTGGCTGCCGGCTTGCTCGACCAGGGCTGCCGCGGGTTCGCGCAGGCCTCGCGGCACCAGAAGCTCGTCGACGGTTTCCTCGTAGCAGCGGATGAGGCGCGGCGTATTCCAGGTCGAGAACCGGAGGCGTTCCTTCTCGTAGTACTCCGGGTTGTGGAGGGAGGCCAGGTGCTTGAGCGCCGACACCAGGGCGGGTGGCAATCCGATCCGATCGATGGCCAGCATCGTGCCGGCGACTGCCTTCACCGAAGCCGGCGGCTTCGGCCCGTCGCCGCGGAACGGGCGCCGATACGTGGGCTCCATCGGCCAGCCGTGACGTCCCGAACCTGCTCGGCAATCGCGTGAGCCGCTGCTGCCGGCACACGGCGGACGCCCGACAGGAACGCCCATTGATCGTCGAACGCCTCGAGTGAGTCGTCGAGAAAGACCGTCGCGCCGTTACGTCGGGATTCTCCCTGGAGCGGCAGCGCGATCAGGTTGCCGAATGATCCCTTGGGCATGAAGTCCTGGGCCGGGAACAGCCGGTCGTAACTCGCGAGATCAAGCTCGGCGCGGACGGTCATGGCCTCGCGCAGTAGGTGAGCGCCGATGCGGCGTGCCACCGACGCTGGAACCGGTGTGGTGAAGAAGACCCAGACGTGAGCGCCGTCGCCCGAGCGAGATCGCTCGAGCGAGGCATCGATGCCCAGCGCTCGCGCGGCCTCCTGATAGGCTCGTGCATCGAGCTGCCAGCTCCTTCCGTCGAAGTCGCATGCGAGCAGCCGGCATGCGTCGCCCGGCAGCAGCGGATAGAGTCCGACACGGGCGCGCCCGGACAGATGCGCCTCGAGGACGGCGTCGGTCAACGGGAGATACGCGCGGTCCGGCCGTCGTGCGTTGGCCGGACCTCCGACGACGGCCGGGCTCCAGCCCGACTTGCCCGTTCGCGGATTGTCCCAGTGAGCCGCGTAGACATCGTCGCGCCCCGCGAACAGGGCGCGAAACAGCGCGATCTTCTCCTCTGCCGAGGATCTCGCGTGGACCTTCGGGAGGATGGGTTCGTCCTCTCCGAACAGCGTCGACCCCGCCCGAGCGGGCAAGGCGGACGGTCCGCCGGGGGCTTCGGGGCGTGCCGCCAAGACCGCCCGAAGCCGCGCGTTCTCGGCCCGAAGCTGCTCGATCTCGCGCCGGAGCTCGGCAGAGGATGCGTGGTGACGTGCGCGCGGGTCGTCCGTGATCGATCTACCTGACCTGACTCGACCTACCTGACCTGAGGTCGCAGTTACTGTAAGGATCTTAGAGTACGTGATAGCATCCCGGCGTGGTCCGCGGACAGCCGACGCTCGAGCAACTCAGGCTCCTTCCCGATGAGGAGCGCGTCGACTGGCTGCGTGCGGCGCCCGAGGGTCAGTGGCTCGAGCGCAAGAGCCCCCGGATACGGGGCAAGGCGCTCGCCGACGTCATGGTCGGGCTGGCGAACGCCGAGGGTGGCCTGATCTGCATCGGGATCGAGGAGGGCCGCGTCGAGGGCGTGGGCCGCGCGGGACGGCTGATGAACGAGTGGCGACAGGCTGCCATCGACTTCAGTGCCCCTCCAGTCCGGCATGCATTCGACCTCCTGGCGTGCACGAACACGCGTGGCGAGGCCGATCACATCGTCGTGATCGAGGTCGAGGCAAGCGAGCGAGTTCACGAGAACAGCGCCGGAGATGCCTTCCTCCGGGTGGGCGACGAGAACCGGAAGCTGGGTCCGCTGGAGGCCCAGGAACTCCACTATGACAAGGGAGACTCCACGTTCGACGCACGGTCCGTGACTGACGTGGATCGCGATGCGCTCGACGCAGACCTCGTTCGTCGGTACCTGACGGCCATCAGGGTAGTGGGGACCGGTGAGCGGGCCCTCAAGGCTCGCGGTCTGCTCGCGGACAAGTCGGGCGAGCTCGTGCCGACCGTGGCGGGGATCCTCGTCCTCGGATCGGAGCCGCAGGCGCACTTCCCGGAGTCGTACGTCCGCCTCCTGCGGTACCGGGGAACGACCCGGGAAACGGGTTCGCGCTCCAACGTGGCTCAGGACGTGCGGCTGACCGGCCCGCTGCCTGGGCAAATCACAGCCGCGCGTCGCCGGCTCCTCCGATGGCTCCCCACGGTCACGCGACTGGGCGACAAAGGGCGGTTTGGCCGCGAGACGCACGTGCCTCAGCCCGTGTGGCTTGAGGCCGTCGTCAATGCGGTCATCCATCGCTCGTACGCGATGAGCGGCGATCACATTCGGGTCGAGGTCTTCGACGACCGTATCGATGTCGAGAGTCCGGGCCGCCTTCCGGGGCTCGTCCGGCTCGACAACATCAGAACCACCCGGTTCGCGCGGAACCCGCGCATCGCGCGCGCCATGGCCGATCTCGATTTCGGTCGGGAACTTGGCGAGGGCGTGGACCGGATGTTCCTGGAGATGGAGAAAGCCGGTCTTCCGGATCCAGTGTTCGTCCAGGCCGGCGCCTCGCTCCGCGTCACGTTCCTCGACGATCCGGTCGGGGCCCGGATGCGGGCACTACTCCCGCCGGGGTCGGACCGGTTCGTCGAGCACCTCCTCCGGACCGGTCGGGTCACGACGAGCCAGGCGATCACGCTGCTCGGAGTGTCGCGGCCCACAGCGATCGGCTACCTTCGGCGGCTTGAGGTGGTCGGTTTCGTGGAGGCGGTCAGGACCTCCCCCAACGATCCAAGGGGGTATTGGCGCCCGGCCGGGAGGGCATAGCAACCACTCTCATCGTATCAGGGCAGCCGAGCGGCAACGGGGCGC
>JAJYJR010000479.1 GCA_021789355.1 Chloroflexota bacterium
CAAGAGCACCAAGGTCCCGTACCGCTGCAGTTTCTGCGGCAAGAGCCAGGACCAGGTCCGCAAGCTCATCGCGGGCCAGGGCGTCTACATCTGCGACGAGTGCATCAACCTCTGCCAGGAGATCATCGAGGAGGAGCTCCTCGAGACCCCGCGGCTCAAGCAGCAGCCGGCCAAGCTTCCCGCGCCCAGCCAGATCAAGTCATCGCTGGACCAGTACGTGATCAGCCAGGAGCGCGCCAAGCGCGTACTTGCGGTCGCCGTGTACAACCACTACAAGCGCGTCAACGCGGGGCACCAGGTCGACGACGTGGAGCTCCAGAAGTCGAACGTACTGATGGTCGGTCCGACCGGGTCCGGCAAGACGTTGCTCGCGCAGACGCTGGCGAAGATCCTGGACGTGCCCTTCTGCATCGCCGACGCCACCAGCCTCACCGAGGCCGGGTATGTCGGGGAGGACGTCGAGAACATCCTGCTGCGCCTGATCCAGTCCGCCGACTTCGACGTGCAGCGGGCGCAGCGCGGCATCATCTACATCGACGAGATCGACAAGATCGCCCGCAAGGCGGACAACCCCTCGATCACGCGCGACGTGTCGGGGGAGGGGGTGCAGCAGGCACTGCTGAAGATCCTCGAGGGCACGGTGGCCAACGTGCCGCCCCAGGGCGGGCGCAAGCACCCCCACCAGGACTTCATCCAGATCGACACCACCAATATCCTCTTCATCTGCGGTGGGGCCTTCGAGGGGCTCGAGAAGATCGTGGAGGAGCGCGTGGGCCGGCGCTCGATCGGGTTCGGCTCCGAGGCCCACATGTCGAAGGTGGAGCGCGAGCGAATCCTCGAGAAGCTGATGCCGGAGGATCTGCTGCGGTTCGGGCTCATCCCCGAGTTCGTGGGCCGGCTCCCGGTGATCGTCACCCTGGCCCCGCTCACGCTCGCGGACCTGGTGCGTGTCGCCAGGGAGCCCAAGAACGCGGTCACGCGGCAGTACCAGAAGTTCCTCTCGCTCGACAAGGTCGAGCTGGCGTTCACGCCGGCGTCGCTCGAGGCTGCGGCGGAGCTGGCGCTGGCCCGCAAGACCGGCGCCCGGGCGCTCCGGTCGATCGTCGAGGAGGCGCTGCTCGACGTGATGTTCGAGATCCCGGAGCGCGCCGACATCCGCAAGTGCATCATTACCGAGGAGACCATCCGCGGCCGGCGCCCCCCGCTGCTGCTCACGCAGGCCCAGGTGGACAAGGGCGTGGACGAGACCAACTACGACGCCCTGATCGAGGGCGCCAGCGCGTAGACGGTGGCGCGGCGCGCGCGGTTTGTCGCGCGCGCTGGTGCGCGTCTGGGGGGGGCTCGTCGCGCACGCCGGTGCCCGCCGGTGCGCGTCTGGGGGGCTCGTCGCGCACGCCGGTGCCCGCCGGTACACATCCGTGCCGCGCTGATCGCAGGCCCGACGCGGAATGGCGATCCGTGCATGCGCCGTCACCCGAGCCGCAATCACCGGCGGTGTCTCGCGTCGATTGCGGCCCGACGGTCCACGGCGCCGCATTGGCCTTGCGCGCCGTCTCCTGCTCGGGTCGGTTCCCGTCCGACCTGGCGCCAGCCGAATTCCGCTATCGAACACGGCGGGGGCCTTACGCGGGGTGGTGCCGCAGTTCTGGACCCGTGTCCGGTTCGGAAACGCGTTTCTGATCGTGCGCACGTTGATTCTGGACGTGACCGAACGCTCGCGGGGCACCGCGAGTGCCCGTAAGGGCCTCCCGGTGTGCATCAGCGGAAAGAGCGGGCTTCCCGCGCGGATACGGCTCCCGTGATGTGCATCAGCGGATAAGGCGGGCCCCCGTGCACCGCCCAGCGGCAAGGCGGGCCGCCGGGCACCGACCGGGTGCAGCGCGCGGACCAGACCGGACGCGAGGACGCGTGTGCTACCCTCTCATCCTTCACGGCGACGACCGAAGAGTAGCGCCGCACCGACCACAGAGACTGCGTGCCGGAGGCTGTGAGCCCGCGGGGAGACGGGTGGCGCGAAGGTCGCCCGCGAGCCGTGCGGCCGACGCCCGTTAGCGCGTCGAGAGGGCGTCCGGGTGGGTGACAGGCTGGGTCGGCCAGGGTTCGCGGAGCCTGCGGGGCAGGCGGGGGATCAGGCCGGCGCAGTGTGAAGCTCCGACCGGGATGATCGGTCGGGGCCGGGCGTCGAACCAGCAGGTGGTACCACGACCCCGTTCGTCCGCTGGGCGAGCGGGGTTCGCGATTCCCGGTCCTCGGACCAGGGGCAGGCGGCGAACAGCGCCACGAGGCGGCGAACAGGGCCACGAGGCGGCGAACAGGGCCACGAGGCGGCGAACAGCGCCACGAGGGAGACTGAGGCAAGGATGAGCGACACGAACGACGGGATGGAGACGACCGTGACGGCCGGCACGGGCGGCCGTCACGAGTTGCCGAAGGCCTACCAGCCCGACCAGGTCGAGCCTGGCCTGTACGATCGCTGGGAAGCCGCGGACGTCTTCGCCCCCGACGGGACCGGGAGCCGCGCCGACTGGTCGAAGGCGCCGTTCGTGATCATCCAGCCGCCGCCGAACGTCACCGGAGCGCTCCACCTCGGGCATGCGCAGCGGGCCACCGTGGAGGACGCCCTGGTCCGTCACGCGCGGATGACGCGCCGTCCGACCCTCTGGCTGCCTGGCAAGGATCATGCCTCGATCGCCGCCCAGTACGTGCTGGACCGCCTGATCGCCGAGGAGGGCGCGAGCCGGGAATCGCTCGGCCGAGAGCGGTACCTCGAGCGCATGTGGCGCTTCGTTCGTGACGTGCAGGGGGTCATCGCGGACCAGCACCGCCGATTTGGAGCGTCGGCGGACTGGCGGCGTGAGCGCTTCACGATGGACGCCGTCTCGGCCCGCGCGGTCCGCGTGGCGTTCAAGCGGCTGCACGACGACGGCCTCGCGTACCGGACCGAGGCGCTGATCAACTGGTGCCCGGGATGCCGCACCAGTGTCTCGGACCTGGAGGTGATCCCGAAGCCCGAGAAGGGCTCGCTCTGGACGATCCGCTACCACGTGGTCCGCGCCGACGGTACGGCCGATCCGGACGAGTGGATCGCGGTTGCCACCACCCGGCCCGAGACGCTCCTTGGCGACACGGCGGTCGCGGTCCACCCCGAGGATCCGCGCTATCGCGCGCTGGTGGGACGGTCCGTGCGCGTGCCGTTCGTCGGTCGCGACGTGGCCGTGGTCACGGATGACGTGGTGGACAGGGAGTTCGGCACCGGCGCGGTCAAGATCACGCCGGCGCATGACCAGGACGATTACGCCACCGGGAAGCGCCACGGGCTGGCCTTCGTGACCGTGCTGGACGACGAGGGGCGCGTCTCGGGGACCGGCACGGCCTACGACGGGCTGGACCGCTACGCCGCCCGCAGCCGGATCGTCGCGGATCTCGAGACCATGGGCGACCTCGAGGCCGTCACGCCTCACGACATGATAGTGGGGCATTGCCAGCGCAGCGACGACGTGGTCGAGCCGCGGCTCAAGACGCAGTGGTTCGTGCGGACCGGTCCGCTCGCGGAGAAGGCCCTCACGGCGGTCCGGTCGGGCCGGACCCGGATCGTGCCCCGGCGCTTCGAGAAGGTGTACTTCAACTGGCTCGAGAACATCCGCGATTGGAACCTCAGCCGGCAGCTGTGGTGGGGCCACCGGATCCCCGCCTGGTACTGCCCGGATGGGCACGTGACGGTCTCCGACAACGAACCCGGCCCCGACGTGTGCGCGACCTGCGGTCGCGCCGAGGCCGAACTGGTGCAGGAAGAGGACATCTTCGACACGTGGTTCTCGAGCGGCCTGTGGCCGTTCTCCACCCTGGGCTGGCCGGACCCCACGCTCGATCTCGACCGGTTCTATCCGGGCACGGTCCTGGAGACCGGCTACGACATCCTCTTCTTCTGGGTCGCCCGGATGATGATGCTGGGCGAGTGGCTGATGGGCGAGGCGCCGTTCCGCCAGGTGTACCTGAGCGGGCTGATCCGCGACCCGTACGGCCAGAAGATGTCGAAGACGAAGGGCAACGTGATCGACCCGCTCGCCCTGATCGACGAGCTCGGGGCGGACGCGCTGCGCTTCGCGGTGGTCTACGGGGTGGCGCCCGGCGCGGACACGCGGCTGGGGCGGGCCAAGCTCGAGAGCGCGCGCAACTTCGGCAACAAGCTCTGGAACGCGGCGCGCTTCGTGCTCGGGGCGCGGCCGGCCGAGCTGGACCCGGACGCCCCGCTCGAGCTGCCCTCAGGCCTCGACCTCGGCCCGGCCGAGCGCTGGATCCTGAGCCGGGTGGCGACCAGGATCTCGGCGATCTCCGCCGCGTACGAGGAGCTTCGCGTCGGGGATGCCGCGTGGTCCCTCTACGAGGCGGTATGGAGCGAGTACTGCGACTGGTACATCGAGCTGTCGAAGAGCCGGCTCCGGGCAGGGGCGCCGCCCGCGGAGCGTGTCGCCACGTGGCGGGTGCTTGCCTGGGTCCTGGATAGGTACCTGCGGCTCCTGCACCCGGTGATGCCATTCATCACGGAGGACATCTGGCAGCGGTTGCCGCACCGTCCGGGAGATCCGGATCTGCTGATCGTCGCCGACTGGCCGACGAGTGCGGAGGAGCGCGCGCTGGTGCCCGACCAGGATGCTGCGGAGCGGCCGGTTCGCGACCTGGTCGACGTGGTACGGGGGATCCGTAACGCCCGGGCGGAGTCGGGCATCGACCCGGGCGAGTGGCTCGAGGGCAGGCTCTACCTGGACGATCGGGAGACACGCGAGACGTTCGGACAGATCGCCGCATCGCTGGCGCCGCTGGCGCGAACGCGTCTCGTCCCGGTGGCGACCCGTGAGGCGCTCGAGGATGCCGGCGACGGGCTCTCGGTCGTGGCGGGGCGGCACGCCGCCCGGGTCACGCGGGGCTCCGCCGATCTGGCCCGTGAACGCGCGAGGCTCGAGCGCGAGCTGGAGGAGACGCGGCGGTTGCTTGCCGCCGCGGACGCCAGGCTCGAGAACGCCGACTTCGTCGCCCGGG
>JAJYJR010000480.1 GCA_021789355.1 Chloroflexota bacterium
GCGCAGTACTGGCATCATCACCTCGCCGCCGAGCGCGAACGGGTCCACGCATCCCGCTACGCCGGCCGGGTCATTCCGGCAGCTGCCTGATCTCGGTCACTCCAGGAGAGCCACACCCCAATGACACCTTTGTGGTGCTGCGTTGTCGTTATTCGAACCTGGAAGAGGTGCGGTCGCGGTTGCTAGCGGTGGACCTCATGGGTGATCCACGAGGGCGCTGACCGACCTGTTCATCGATCGCCGCCGAGACGAGGGCAGAGCTGCCTCCGCACCCGGGAACTTGGGAACCGCCGCCGCGCTCGTGGAAAGACAGGAGTGTGTCGGTAGCCGCGGATCATTCGCTTGCTCTATGGCGAGCTGCGGTCCGCGCCCTCGGCTCGTGGTCCCCTCATCGTGGGCTAGCGGAGGGGCCAGGGAGAGCATCCTCATCGCATGAAAGGCGACGGGCGTTCTGGGGCTGGACGCGTGCGGGTCGTTGTGGTCGGTCGACAACCCGCTGAGGCGGCGGTCAAGCTGCGACCGTTCCGGCCCAGCCTTGACCGCTTCGGGCTGCGCCTCTTGGTGGTTCCGGAGCCGGAGAGTGTCCGACTGTTGGACCCGGGCCCGATGGTGGTGGTCGTTCCCGTGGATGTCACCGGCTATGGGGCGTTGGCGGCCGTGGCCTCTGTCCGCCGTGATGCAGTGCTGGTGGCGAGCGTGGAGCACCTGACGAGAGGTAGCGTTGCCCTGGCAGTGGACTACGGCGCGCAGGCGGTCGTGAGCTGGGAGGACGATCCGGACCGGGCGGTCGAATCGCTTTGGGCGGCGACACGAGGTTTTGTGCGGCGGTCCGTCCTGACGGCGCTGCGACCTCCATGCGATACCGGCTGTGACTTGAGCAGCGAGGAGCGACAGTGGCTGATGCTGCTCGAGGCGGGAGTGACGATACCCGCTGTGGCCGCTGAGGTGCATCGTTCCGAAAGTGACCTGAAGCGCCGACTGCGGCGCCTGTACGATCGTCTTCACGCACGGGGGGTGCGCGACGCGTTGGTCATCGCGCATCAGCAGGGCTGGTTGAAATGACTGAGCAGGACCGCGACAAGCAGCCTTCGAGGGCTGGTCGCGCAAATATCGGGGAACTCTTCCCCCGGCCGGTGCAAAGAACGTCTCGTATGCGCGACCTCGGACCGCCAAGTGACGCCGAGCTGATCCTGCGTGCTGCGACGAATCCCGAGTCGTTCGGGGAGCTATTTGAGCGGCACTTCGACGCGGTGTTTCGGTTTTGCGAGAGGCGCGTGGGTAGGACGGAGGCGGAGGACTTGGCGGGCGAGACCTTCCGCCGGGCCTTCGAGCGTCGCCATCTCTACGACCTTGAGCGTGAAAGCGCTCGTCCCTGGCTGTTCGGGATCGCGATGAACCTGGTCAAGATGGAACTCCGTTCTCGGGCGATTCACGACCGCGCCTATAGCCGCCTCGCGACCCTGGCCGATGTCAGTGAGAGCGACAACGTCGCCCGCATGCTGGTTCAGTTCTCAGCCTGCGACGATCTGCGGGCGGTGGCGGCGGTACTGGTCGCATTACCCGACGACGACGTGGAGGCGTTGCTGCTCCATGTCTGGGATGGCCTTTCTTACAGCGAGGTCGCTGCTGCGCTTGGGATACCGGTTGGCACGGTCCGATCGCGACTGAGCCGACTGCGTCGGCGCTTGGAGGCAGTGATCGCTCACCAGGACGAGGTCGGAGGACGGACTGGGGAGGGAGGCGCATGATGCACGACCCGGTGTTCGATGCAGTAAAGCGGTTGGAACCGGAAACGATGGGGCCGTCCCCGGCCGCTCGAGAGCGGCAACGCCACGCCTTGATGGCAGCGCTCGAGCCACCGCTGCCTCGCACCGTCGGGCGGCAAGCTCGACGCCGACCGCGCTTTGGCCGGGCCGGGCTGACCGTGACGGTCGTCTTGGCTCTGGGCGGTGGCGGGATCGCAGCGGCTGCAGGACTGGCCGGCGGACCGCCCCCCGCGCCCAGGCAAGCGGCGACGATCTACGCTCACGGCTACCCCGACCGTGGGGCCCGGCGCACGCCGGGGACTCGCCCGCCGCTCAATGCCGAACTGGTTCTCTGCGACTACCGGGGTGCCGTTGGATTGCCGACCGCCGATCGGCTCTTGCCAGTAGAGGAAGGCTTCGCCAGTTCAGCCCCGCTGACCACTCCGCTCGATACAGCGCTCCTCGTCCGAGGCTGCGAGAAGGTAGCCACGACCGGCGATGTGGTGCCGACGAGCACACCTGGCACCGTGTGTGTCACCGGACAACCCAGTGTCGTGACCGACACGCCAGCGGGCTGGCCGATAGTGGTGTTCGGCACGGCGACCTGTCAGGGCTCCGGCGATCTTCCGGCACCTACGTCGCTTCTCGCGCAGGTGAACCAGCGGCGCAACATCGAAGCCTCTATCGACGCCGTGCCCGAGTCCTGTCCCACCCAAGCTGAAGCGGTCTCCTGGGTCCGCGCCCAGCTCAAGGCGCTCGACGTTCAGATGCAGCTCGACTCGTGGTCCGGCGGCCCAGGCGGCCGGTGCTACGTCCCGTCAGTGCAGTGGTGGTCACCACCGACGAGGGCACCACTCGTAGAGGTCACGGCCTCCCAGCAGCTCGGCAACCCACCGGGCGCGTCGAACACGTCCCGCCAAACACTTCCGCCCGCCTCCACCGATCCGACGACAGCTCCCTAAGGCGCGGAACTCGCCTGCCTCCCGCCGAGTGGCAGAACGGCTGGGCAGTCCTTCAACTGCGCTGTCGCCGGCGAGGCAAGCCCCCAGGGCGCTCGCCCCATCGGCGCGCCGACCCGACCCGAGCCCATCGCGAGCTGAATGTCCGTCTTCCCCAATGAGGAGGTTTGCCGCAAATGACCGGTGTCGCCGTCCAACGCGCCTCAACGACGAGCCCCGGCCAACCTCGTCCGGGTCGGCCACTAGCCCTGAAACAAGCGGCCCTGGCCGGGGCCGCAGCGGGTGCCTGGGGCGCTTTTGCCGGTTACAGGATTTGGCGGACGGTCGACGGGCCACCATGGATTTGGCAGGACTCGCGGAGCTATATAGCCGCGGCGCACCCACCGGCATTGAGCATGGCGTTTCTGGCTGGTCACCGGCCGCCGGTCGTGCCGCTGCTTTGGAAGGTCACCGGCAGCCCCGAGGCGTACGTAGTGACCCAGACGGTGCTCGCCGTGCTCGCCTGGAGCTTCCTCGCCTGGAGCGTCAGCCGGCTCGTGCGAGCGGGCTGGCCGGCCATAGTCGCGGGAGTCGCCGTCCTCGGCTTCGCGTCCTGCTGGCAGATCATCGAATGGGACTGGTCGGTGCTCTCCGAGAGCATCTCCTTGTCGGCGGTAGCGGTGATCGTCGCCTCGATCATCTGGTTGGCCCGCCGCTTTACCTTGCCCCGGGCGGCGGCGCTAGTCATCGCGTGCGTCGTCTACGAAGGCGCCCGTGACCAAGCCACCTGGGCGGTCGGGGCGGCGGCGTTCGGAGTCCTCGCCTACGCCGCTCTCCGCTCGTTCCGGCCCCGGCGCGCGCCGGTCCACGCGACGACCCGATCGCTCGTACCACTCGGCCTCGTGCTGCTGGCTAGCGCAGGGCTCATCGGAGCAGCAGCGGCGCACGCCAAGCGCAATGTCATCAATGTTGAGGACGTCTTCGACGTGCGAGTGTTCCCCTTCCCCCACCGAGTGGCCTGGTTCGCCAGCCACGGCATGCCGCAAGCCGCCACGATCGACATGCTCGCCAGCGAAGTCCGCGCATCTCCGGGCCAGGCCAAGGTCGTCGGACCTAACCTTCAAACCCCTAGCTGGTCGCCGCTGAAGAGATGGTTCGAGTCCCGAGCCGAGACGACGTTCATCTACTACGTCCTCACTCATCCCGGCTACGACCTGACCGCACCGTTCCAGCGCCCTGAGCTCACTTACAACAACGCGAACGGCCAGCTGGCATTCTATGGCGACATCAACAACGGAACTCGCAGCTTCCTGCCCGTACTGCCCTCGCTTCTTTTCCCATCGTGGCAGATGGAGGCCGCCATTGCCATCGGCGCCAGCGCGCTTCTCGCCGCGCGGCACCGATGGCGCCCGTCGTTGTTGACCGCGCTGGTCATCATCGCTCTCACCGGTCTCGCCTCCATGCTGATCGCCTGGCAGGGAGATGGCATGGAAGTCGCCCGCCACACCATCGAAGGCAACGTCCAAACCCGCCTAGGGGTGCTCGTGCTCGTACTGGTGTCCGCTTTTCCGCTTGATCTTGACCGCCATGCCGGTAAATCGCGCCGAACGGCGTCGGCCCTCGTTGCTGGGCCGACGCCGCCAGAGGGCACGCAATCAGTGGATCAGTAGTAGAAAGTGACCTGGCTGTTGTACACACTGCCGTTGATCTTCACTGCTGTACCGGCGATCACGCCGCTGAGCATCACCGTCGAGTGATTCCCGGCCGTGAGGTAAATGTAGCCACGAGTGCCCTCGACCCATCGGGACCCGTTGTAGTAGTACCCAGCGTAATAGCCGGTCTTCGACACGTTAGTTATCGTGACCGGCCCGCAGCCCGTCGCGTACACGTAACTTGTCGACCAGCCCCCGTACTCCGCGTAGTAGGTCGGCCCGCTGAAACCCGTGCAAGCATTCGGCGCCGCGACCACCGCAGGTGGTGCGGCTCCCGGTGCAGCCGGCCCCGGCGGGATCGTCTGCGCGCTGGCCGTTCCTGCGCCGAGGAACAGGGCGGACACCGTGAACACTGGCGCAAGCGTTACCAGCCACCGCCTCTTTCGCTGTCCCATCACTCCTCCCTTCGGGACATCACTATCTGTGATCGCCCCGTTACGAAGTGTCACCTTTCGGTGGCCCAGCGGTAGCGAGTCCAGGGACGTCGACCCGATCGGGTCAATCCATGGGGTGTGGCTCTCCTGGAGTGACCGAGATCAGGCAGCTGCCGGAATGACCCGGCCGGCGTAGCGGGATGCGTGGACCCGTTCGCGCTCGGCGGCGAGGTGATGATGCCAGTACTGCGCCCAGTC
>JAJYJR010000481.1 GCA_021789355.1 Chloroflexota bacterium
ATCGTAGCTGCGCGCGAGCCGGGCTGCCGGGCCCTCCCGCAGCGGATCAGCTGACCGTCAGGCCAGTCGACCAGGCAGCGGCGGTCTCCCCGCTGCCCCGCGAAAGACACCAGCCACCTAGGAGGCGTGTCATCGAGCCGCGGGGGCAGGTAGCGCCGGTCGAGGCGTGAGCCGCTCGAGCTCCTTAGTACAGCGCTTCGCAAATCGCGCCACGTATTGCTTTCACGCCGCGGCCGTGTGAGCGGGAAGGGCGACGAGGACGCGCCGCTGTGATCTTGGCGGGTGAAGCGCCACTCGAACGGCGTGGCGATCATGCTGTAGCGCTCGCCGAACGCCAGCAGTGCTGCCTCGAGCGCCTCGATCGAGGGCCATTGGCTCGGGTCGAGGATCTTGCGCTGGACGACGCTGAAGGAGATCTCGACCTGGTTGAGCCACGACGCGTGGACCGGCGTGTGGACGACCCGGATCTGCGGCCAGCGCTCCCTGAGACGGGTTTCGGTTCGCGGGCCGCGATGGCCCCTGCCGTTGTCGACGACCCAGAACACGCGCCGGGCGCTCGCGTACGGCTCGCTGCTCATGACCTGCTCCACGAGCCGATCGAATGGCTCGATCCCGGTCGTCGCTTCGCAGCGATCGAAGACCTGTGCACGGTGGACGTCCCAGGCCGCGAGGTACGCCAGCGCGCCCTTCCGCTTGTACTCGTGCTCGACCCGACCCGCCCGTCCGGGCGCGGGTGGCGACCCAGCGTGGATCCGCGCTCGGGCCTGGATGCTCGTCTTCTCGTCGGCGCAGATGACGTGCTCGTCGGCCCGCAGCGGCTTGCCGTCCCAGCGGCCGGCATAGAGGTCGAGGAGCGGGCCGGCCCTGCGCTCGAAGTCTGGGTCGCGCGGGAAGATCCAGCTCCGATAGCGCCACGGCCGCAGGGCATCCTCGGCCAGCCAGCGCCAGACCGTCGTCGTGCTGATCGCCTCCACGATGTCACGGGCGACCGCGACCCGCGCGATCTCGGCGCGCGACAGGCGCGCTAGCGGCAGGTCGAGCTCAGCCGGTCGGGCGCAGGCGAGGGCCTTGATCTCGACGACCACCCGAGGGGGGAAAGGCCCGCGGCCGACCGCTCCGCGGACGATCGAGGAGACCTGCATCGCCCTCCAGGAAGTAGCGCTTCCGCCAGCGGCTCACGGTCTCGCGGAACGTCCCCAGGCGCTCGGCGACTTCGACGTTGCGCAGGCCGGTCGCCGCGAGCAACACGATCTGGGCCCGGAACACCTCGCGCTTCGTGGCCGTCTGGCGCCGAACCCGGCGCTCGAGACGCTCCCGCTCAAGCGGGGAGAGTTCGATCCGGTAGGGACTTTGTCTCGACACCACGCCCTCCTTCTCACGGAGAGCGTAGCTGCGGCTCTTACGTGATGCAACTTACGAACGACTGCACTTAGTCAGTAGGGCTTGGGAGCGAAGGGGCGGGCTCCAGTCAACGTTGCAACGCGGGTGGTGGCCCGAGGAGTGTAGCGAGCCGCTCGGCGGGGCTGTCCCAGCCGAGGACCTTCCGATTGAGCTCGGCGGCGACCGCGGCGAGGCGCACTGCGCTGTGCGAGCGCAGGTCCGACCCCTTGGGAAAGTACTGGCGGCCGCATCTTGGTCGATCTCGTCCAGGCGCTGATCGCAAATTCGACCCAGAGCCTGCGGACGGGTCAGAGCGCGACGTGGTCGTGGTACTCGTCGAGGCGCACAAACACGCTCCTGCAGCCTGCGGACTCTTCCAGCAGACACTGCTGGGTCTGCTGAAGCGCGCCGTACGCAAGACGGGGAAGCACGGAGCTGGATGTTCATCAGCCAGACTCTTGCTGGCCTCCGATCGAGACATCGCGGACCAGATGCGCATCCGCTCCTTTGCATTCGACCTCGCGATGGGCGACGAGTTCCTTTAATCTCCAAGACTCTCCGGTGGCGACAAGGGGGCGATGGAGGCTCTATCAGTCCTTCCGTGATCCCCAGGCGTTCCCGGGCAGAGAGCTACGGGAGTTCCACTCATGGCCACCGATCCGATATCGTGGCGGGCCCGCGATGCGCCGGCGGCGTTCCGCGGGCCCGCCACTTTCAGCCGCGGGCGAGGACTGTCGTTGTTATGCCTCCCGCTGTGAGCCTATCACATGACCCAACAGCCCTGATAGCTCTGGCTCGGGCTACCTCCGTCGTAACAGCTCCAGGTTCCGTTCACGAGGAGCCACGCCCGCGGGTAGACGGTCCCGATGTGAGTCAGCGAGATGTTGGCCCAGAAATTGGCGTCGTTACCAACGTTGAAATACCCGCTCGGTCCGTACGGGCTTGAAGACATCGACACACCGTATGCACGCGAGTAGTTCGTGCACCCGTCGGGATATATGTAGACCCAGTACACTCCCGGGTCCGGGTACGGAGCTGGCCACACGTACTTGAATTTGAAAGTAGGCCACGCGCAGATCGTCTCCATCGGCGACACGCTCGCGGAGGTGCTCGCTGCAACCGGTGCGGTTGGCAATCCGGAAAATGAGGCGGCCGCTAGAACGGCGATGGCTGCGAGGAACAATCGTCGTGACACTCGAGGGTCCTCCTTCGCGGGGTCTGGTCTCGCGTCGATGCCATTGATCGCTTGGCAACCTTCCTAACGCGAACGCTCGGACGCACTTGACAAGGTGCGAAGCAGGCGCCAATCACCAGCGATTTCACGGCGGATCCCGCGCGTGCGGCGGCTTCGCGCGACACCGTGGACAGCCCATTCACTCGCTCCTCTCTGTCGGACCGGAGCGGAACGCCTGTCCAAGCTAGGAGTGACTGTGGGGGGCTGGCGTGCGGGGAAACCCGCGGACCAGTGCGGGGATATCCCAGATAGCGCAGGGATCATCGAGATGCGATCGTCGCGGCGGAGGGTCGCGCCTTGTGCTTCGTCAGATGCAAGCGCTCGCGGATTAGGTCGGCCGCGGCTCCAGCGCGCTCCATAGGCTCATCCGAGCCGCGACCGACTGACGCCGACCCGATTGCCCTCCCGCGCGAACCTTGGACGGCGCATCGACCAGCTCGATCTGATTGCCATGGCCCTGCTGGTGGTCCCGGCGATGCCAGTCGGACGTGGCTGGCTCCAGGAACCACCCGCCCGCCGGCACGGAGTTCCTGCAGGGACTGGCGGTTCAAGATGCTTGCAGAGGCTCAGTCGGGTCCCGGTCGCCGCGCATGGTCGTCGGGGCCCAAACGTGAAGGCGGACGTCCAGGCAGCGGTCCAGCCGAACCCCACGACGCTCCGAGCCGCCGTCAATCGGACGAGGGGCATAGTCTTCGCCGTAACGGGTCGAAACCCACGTCCGCTTCCGCGGCGCCTCACCGTCGAACAGGTCTTCGACGTGCCGCTGCGCGGCCCCGCCAGCGGCGTCACGTTCGTGCCGTATCCGCCCCAGATGGCGCCACGCCGTACGTCGCGGCGGCGTGTCGCTCCGCACGATCCAGCCGTCTTCGGTCGCGCAGCCGGCGCCCAGCACCCCCGGTGCCCATGCCCAGCGCGGTGACGAACGCGACCCGGGACGCCGTGTCGAACGTTGTTGACGCCATCGGCACCACCCGGCGCATCTCAGGGACGATCAGCGTGGTCGGACCGCACGGCACCGCCCTGTTGGCGGACCCTAGCCTTCCATTCACAGCTACCGGCTGGAGGTGCATGAATAGACGGGCACGGCAGGGTCGGGCCGCGTCATGCGGGAGGCCAATCCATCCTGCGATCGGCAGCAGATCCTCATTCGCGTCCAGCCGTGCCCTCACCAACGTCGACGGCGGGAGCAGCGCCCTCTCCCGCCGGATCCCCGCGTCGTCGCCAGCGCCCTCATGGCGGCCCGGGTTTGCCTCCCGGGTTTGCCTGTTGACCCGGACGCTCATCCGCTGCCGGTCGGTAGGCCTGATCGTCGCGGCGTTTGCCGTCGTACACGGGATGTTCTTGGCCGACGTGGATCGCGAGGAACGACACGTACGAGGCGCGCAAGCTGCTCTTCTGGCGGTCAGCGCGCGGGGCGGTCGCGTGGACGTTGTGGCAGCCGTGGCGCCGCCGGGCCTCGCGCTCACCGTCGTGATGCTCACCTGCCAGTCGCTCGCCCGGGTGTCGGTGGGCAGGGCGACGCTCCCGTACCATACCTTCACGACGCTGCCGTTCTCGTTTGTCGCGCTGGCCTGCTTCGTCACCGAGTTGTGCCACGGCGCTTCGCGGCGGACGTGGGTCATCGTTGCCGCCTCCGCGGCCGTGGCGATCCTGGGGCCGGCCATCCTCTGGCTCATGAACGGGGCTCTCTGTCCGCCTTCGCAGGCACGGACCGCGTCGTTCCCCCTCATAGGTCTGCGGCAAGGCGAGCAGCCGGTGACCGTGACCCAGCGAATTGGCGCGGCCGCCGTCGTGGTCGCGCTCAACGTCGCCGCCATCGTGTGGACCTGGCCCACGCGGGACCGGAGGCCATGCGCGGAGCTTCCCTCCTCCCTGCCCACCGCGGCCGTCACGCCGTTGCTCGCGAGCTGCTCTCGCCGAGGATCCAGCTGGATGAAGCGTTCGGGTGCGGAGCCAACTCCGTGGGAGCCTCTCGAGCTTCACCGCCTGGCCGCTGACGCTCGCGCACCACGGACTCTCGGGCTTCTACGCGAACGTCGGAATCGCCGACCACACTCCCCACTACCTATGGATCCTCTGGTCGGTCGGGCTCTTCACGCAGGCCGGTAAATGGTCCCTCGACCTCGAGCAGGCCCCTGCGCGGTTTCGCGATCGGCACGTCACTGCTGCTCATCGGCTCGTGGTCAGCGCCGTAGAGGCGGCGTGGCCCGATGACCCCCGCTCGATCCTCCTTTCGCTCGCGTTCTTCGTGCTCCCGACACGCGTGCACGAGCGTGTACCCCTTATCCCGAATCCACCGAACCTCCGGCTGATCGGGTCGGCTGAGGGCCGAAAGGACCCGCTGGCCGACTGATCGGGCCGACCCGACCAGCGGATGGCGCGTTGGCGCGCGTCACAGCGCCGTTG
>JAJYJR010000482.1 GCA_021789355.1 Chloroflexota bacterium
ATCGGCCCCGGTGCCGACCCCATCTCGACCGACGAGGCAACGGCCGCCGTCATGGCCGATGCCGACCTGGTGGTGGCCGGCGCCCCGGTGCTCGGATTCCGGCTGCCGACGGAGGCCATGCGGCAGAGCGTTCTGAGCAGCGAACGTGACGCGCCTGTTCCCCCCGACCTCTCCCATCCGTCGATGCGCACGTGGCTCCAGGCAATCGCACCGGGTCACGGAAGGTACGCCGCGTTCGAGACGCGGATCTGGTGGTCGCCCGGCGGCTCGGTCGGCGCCATCGCCAGCGAGCTCGAACGCGCCGGGTATGTGGCGGTGGCGAGCCCGCGCAAGTTCGTGGTCAGGGGCAAGTACGGCCCGCTGCGGGAGGGCGAGCTCGAGCGCGCGAGGCAGTGGGGTGCCGAGCTCGCCCGGGCGATGCAGACGGAACCGGCCGGCGTCACCGGGTGACCCGGGGCACCGTCGTGGTCAGCCGCACGAGACGGTCCACGCGCCGACTACCCCTGGCTCCGACAGAGGGTCCAGACTCACCCGTCGCGTGACGGCCTGGCAGCCGCCGAAGGCGCCCGTCGGCGTGGGACCGACGGCGACGCACACGTCACGTTCACCGAGCCATAGCGGCGCTCGTGGTTCGTCTCCTGTGGGTGCTGACGCGGCGCGACACTGCGCGTGATCGGCGGATCCGGCGTCGCGGACCGACCGCTCATCGCGGACGGCGGCTCCATCGACACGCTCGAATACCGGCGGGACACATGGGCTGTTCGCGGCATCTGGGAAGTAGGGACTGTCCTGGAGCGGATGGCGCGATGACATCGACCGCCGGGTTGAGGGAACCCCGGGCGCCGGCCGCCGTTCGGCGGCGCCAGTGGAGCCGGAGAGGTTGCGCGGCCCGCCAGTTCGGGGACCCTGCCGGTGACTCCACACGGTGGACCTGCGCGAGGGGCACATGATGTCGACGCGGTCTGCCGGGGCACCAGCGCATGCCCGGCGCCGGATCGTCGCGCTGCTCGAGGGCATCGGCGACCTCCTCGACGGGTGGTTCGGGCCGCTCAGATCGTTTCCGCCGTTCTGGAGTGATCCGGTCCTCGCGCTGCAGGAGGCCGCGGCCGTCCTCGTGCTCCTCGTGGCGATCCCGATCTGGCTGGTGCTGAACTGGCCGCGGTGGCTGGAGGCGGGCATGGAGCCACTCCGTGTGCTGGGCCTCATCGTCCTCGTCGCGTACCTCGTCGACCGTCGCCCGCCGTCCGCCCCAGCGCGCCGTCGCCCCATCGTCGTCACCGTGGCAGCGGTAGTCCTCGCCAGCAGCGGGCTCCTCAGCGCCTGGTACGGCGGCCTGACGCCGTTCCCGCCCTTCACGAGCCGCCCCGTCCCGGTGCTCTGGGACATCGTCGGCGCGCTGCTGCTCCTCGCCGCCGTGGGAATCTGGCGGCTGCGGGACTGGGCACGCTGGCTCGGCGTCGGGCTCCAGGCGGTCACCCTGGCCTATCCCCTGTTCCTGCTCGCGTACGGGATGGCGCATGGCCGCGTCGGCACGAGCGGCCTGTTTCTGGGGCTGGTCGACGCGCCGATTACCACGGCGAGTGCTGCGGCCGTCCTCTGGGCGCTCCTCCGGCGCTGGCCCCCGCCGGTGACCGCACGCCCTGACGACGCGGCAGCCAGCGACCCCGGCATCATCCCGAGCTGTTCGCCCGTGGGGAAGCGCCGTCGAGGATGGCAGGTACGGAGCAGGCGGCGATGAGGACACGGCGTGCACGTCTCTGGCGGGCACTCGGGTGGGGTCCCCTGCTCCTCTTGCTGCTATTACTCCTCCCTTGGACGTTCTCGGGATCCAGCATGGCGCCCACCAGCATGCCCCCGGAGTCGCCCGCGGAGCCGCCCGGAGCCGCGGCGGTTTCGCCGGCCCCGACACCGACATCTGGCCTCGGAACGATGGTGTCCACTGTCGAGGCACAGGTGTCGGCCTTGCGCGAACTGGCGCCGCTGGGTGATGTGCCGACCGAGATCGTCGCGCCGGCATCGTTCCGGGCGGCGTCGCTGCAGATCGCAACGGGGGCCCAGTGAGCGCGCGACCTCCTCGACGCCGAGCAGGGCTTCTCGTCGCAGGCGTCTCGAGGGCGCTTGAGGCAGCTGCGCACGCCGGACGCCGAAATGCCAAGGAGCGCGCCCGGCGCGGGGACCACCGGGACCGCAACGAACGGGCATGATGTACCGGCGAGCACGCCAGCTGCCCGGGCAAGATGTCGGGGCCCCGATGACCCGGGAATCGAGGGTGGGTTCGCCCCCCTTGTCAAGCCCCGGACTCGGCCGAAACTGCCGGATCCGCTCCGAACTGCGGTGGAACGGAGGGATTGGAGCGGGAGACGGGATTCGAACCCGCGACATCTTGCTTGGGAAGCAAGCACTCTGCCAACTGAGTTACTCCCGCTCGCAGAGCAGCGCGGATTCTAGCCGCGGGCCGGCGCATGCGCAACGACGATGGGCAGGCTCCCGGCCCTCGGGGGCCGGTTGCCTGCCCATCGAGCCGAACGGCTCTGGCATTCGATGCTCGCGCGGTCACGATCGAGTGTGGACGAGGGCCATGGCCCGCGTCACCGCCACCCCCGCGAGCCCCGCGGTTCGGAGGACCCGGACGAGATGGGCAGACGCCTTCTGACCGTCCTCGGGACGATCGCCGCCATCGGACTGATCGGCGGGGTGCTGCTGGCCGCTCTCGGGGTCCTGACCGCCGTCCAGGTGAGGGGCGGCAGCGTCCTCGGTTGGGTGACCGCTCTGAGCGTCATCACCGGGGAGCTCCTGCTCGCGGCCGTGGTGATCGTGCTCGCAGCCCTGCTGCTGCGCGCGGTCTCGGTCCTGAGCGCGCCACGGTCCACGCGCGCACCCGCAAGCCTCGCGAGACGCGTGGTCACCGGCGTGGCGGCTGCGGCGGTGCTGTCGAGCTGGAGTGCGCCGGCCGCGCTGACCCTGGGCGCGCAATCGCCTCAGTCCCTTGACGTGACCTTCTCGATGCTGGGCGTCGGCATCGGCGTCGTCGCGGCCGCCACCGCCTTCGCGGCGCGCGACCTCCTGGTCCGTCCCCTCGGGGTCGTGATGCTCCTGCTCTCCCTCCTCTCGGTGGGCCTGCCCCTCTGGGTGAGCAGCAGCATCGCCGAGTCCCAGGGACGCCAGGCGGCCTATGCCGCGGCACAGGCCCACTTCGAGGAGCGCTTCGCCGAGGTCCTCCAGGGCCCGACGATCGAGGAGGTGGCTGCCGGCGTCGGCGATGTGGGCGGCTGGCGCCTCATGGGCGGCGGCGTCTCGCCGATGCAGCGCGGGACCAACAGGCTGGACCGGCAGGAGACCCTCACCGACCTTGGCGGCTCCCGGGTGCGGTTCGCGCTCGTCGCCCAGTGCACCGCCGACTTCGATCGGGGGCAGCTCGTGGGCGCCACGACCGTCTTCGGCCGTCGGCAGGCCAACGGCGATCCGCTGGACAGCTGGTCGCTGGAGTCTCCGGTCATGCCGTGCGACGGGCGATTGCACGTGGACGTGTCCGAGGCGGTCGGTCTGCCGGCCTGGGACGCCGCCACGCTCGCCGGCGTCGGGCGGGACTGGGTTCTCGTCATGGCCTACGTGGTGGTCGGGGCCGGCGGGCCGGTCCCGAGCGGGCTGGCCGGGTCGATGTTCGGGAACTCCGGCGAGCGCTGGCTGGTCTTCGTGGCGCCGGAGCCGACGCCGCCCGTCGAGCCGCTCCTCGCGGCGGTGGGCGCCCATCTCGCGCCGCTCCGCCCCCGGTGAGGGGCTGCTGACACACGGCCACCGCGGAGGGAGGCCTCAGGCGAGGCGGCCAGCCTCCAACCCGGGGTGAGTCTCCGCGCTTCCAGCGCCCGGAAGCGACGTGTTCGGCAGCACGCCCGGAGGGGGCTGGAGTTCGCTCGAGGTGGTGAAGGGTGCGAGGAGGGCCTGGAAGGCAAGGATGACACCCCCGAACACGGCCAGCAGCAGGATGGTCACGAGGCCGTACGCGACGGTCCGGCTGACGAGCCGGTCGATCTCGTACAGCCGGTAGCGCAGGACGGCGATGCCGATCGCGACTGGAAGGAGGCCAAGACTGCTGATCGCGATCAACCACGCGAGGATGTCGATCGTCGTGAGCGGGGGCGCCGTGGCGCTGGCACCGCCGCCTGCGACAGCGATGGCCACGATCGCGATGGTCCCGACATAGGCGAACCATTTGAGCTGGGCTCGCTCGATTCCCGCCGAGCGCCGGTAGCGCACGGCCAGCGAGGCCACCGCCAGGACGAGGAGGAGCAGGCCGACGGGCGGGCTCGGCACTGCTTCCAGGATGTCTCCTACGGACCCGCGCAGGGCAAGCGGGTTCGCCACGCCGAGCGGATAAGCGCCTGGCTTGAACGGGCTGAAAGCGGCCGCGACACACCAGGCAGCCACGAAGACGATCCCCGCCATCGCCACCAGCCACCAGCGTGCCGAGGCCAGGCGGCCCGTCGGGTAGAACAAGGGCAGGAAGATCGGGACAACGAACAGCGCGAGCGGCCCGGTCCACGTGTTGAGCCAGGCGAACCACACGGCCCCGGGAACGCTGCCCGGAGCCTCAGAGAGCCCACGATCGGCCAACGCCTGCGTGATCACAGTGATCGCAATGGCCATGCCGCCAAGCCACAGCAGCCACCCCACGAGGTTGCGCGGCAGGCGGGTGATCAGGACCCCGCCGACGACCAGATACGGGATGGCGGCCAGGGGCAGGACCACGTTCGTGGTACTGATGTCGCCACTGGTCACAATACGGACGGTCGTCCCCGCCACCAGCACGAGCACCAGCAGTGCGCTCGGCAGCCAGACCAGGGCGGCGCCCGCGCTGGGCATATCGCGGCGGCGCGTGCGAGGCGGTCGTGGTGCGGCGGGCAGCGTGTCCAATGGGGGAATCGTCATCGCCGTACCCACAGGCTCACCGTGGCGGGCTCGAATGCGCCCTCCACGGTGGCCAGGATGTCGGCCCGCACGACGTCGGGGTCGACCTCGTCGC
>JAJYJR010000483.1 GCA_021789355.1 Chloroflexota bacterium
ACCGAGAGCACCCCGCTGATCGACAGCCCAGTCGCCGACGCGATCTCGGCCGCCTGCGCCCTGGCGTCGGCGAGAGCGGCCGCGAGGGCGGTCTGCTGCGCGGCGGCGCGGCCCGACCCGTCGCTCCGCATGTCCGCCTGCCCGACGCCGGTCACCACGATGGTGTGGTCGGGCGCGATCCCCGGAGAGCCCGGGAAGTACGGGTAGGCGATGGCGGTGCCCGACGACGCCACCGACGCCCCAATCGTCGCCACCGGTGCCGCAGCGGGTGCCCCGATGGCGGCGCCACCCGAGGGGGGACTCGGCGCGGCCGAGGGTGTCGTGGCGGCCGCCCGGCCCGGCTGGGCCAGGCCCGCACCCACGAGCAGCCCCACGGCGAGGCCGAGGGCCGCCCCTGTCCCAAGGAAGCGTGACGTGCTGGACATGGCTGGTGCTCCTGTGCGGCAGGCTCGACCCCGTGCAGTGCCTGCAGTCAGCCAGACGGTCCACCGCGTCCACTGGTTCCCGTGTGCCCCCGGCCGTCGGCTGTCTCCAGCGACGGCAGGAGAACTGGTTCCCGTGTGCCCCCGGCCTCGGCCGTCACCAGGGACGGGCGGGAGAAGGCGACCCGGCACCCAGGCGTGGGGTGCGCATCCCTGGGATCGCGGACTCCGACCGCGCCCACGGACCCTCCGGATGCGGGTGGCCGCGGCAGGGTGGCAGGAGCTTGACCCCGGCGCGCGCCGGCTCAGTGCTTCCGCCAACCGGCACGGACGACTGGCCGGCGGCCGCCACGAGGCAGGCGGTCGTGGCACTCTCGATGGCGCTCGTGCCTGCCGTGCGGGCGTACCTGGCCGACACGCCGACCGTGGATCACGCGCGATCCGGCTTGCTCAACCTCTCCCAGGCGGCGAGCGGGGTGTCACGGGCTCGGCCGCCGCGGCTCTCGCGCACTGCGCCGTGAGTGCATCGTCCACACGTCCTGCGCATCGGCGATGTGACCATCAAGAGTGTGGCGCAGCCCGACGGGACGCGGCGCTCATCTCGTGGCTGGCCTCCGACTACGCTTGGGACGTGAGCGGGACGGTGATCGCGGCCGACAGTGGGTGGACCGGCGGCTGAGCCGGTCCGCCACGTCGCCATGCGAAGGTGTCGTCACCGTCCGAGCCGCTTGCCTACCAACGGCTCTTGCTCGCCGAGCAGGCTTGAGCGGAGCATTCGGGGTTGGGTACGGTCGCGAGGCGGCGCCGAAACCGTGGCCTGAGCGCGCAGGCCGCAGCCGCGATCGCCCGGGAAGGTGGAGGGATGGTCGCGACAGCGCCGACCGAGAGCGTCCCGCGTGCGTCGACGGAACCGGTGAGACAGCGCGATGATACCGGCGCCCTGCGCATCGACTGTCTGACCAAGGTCTACGGCCGCGACTTCCGCGCCAACGACGCGATCACGTTGCGAGTCGATCCGGGCGAGGTGTACGGGCTGCTCGGCCCGAACGGGGCCGGCAAGACGACGCTGGTCAAACAGGTCATCGGCCTCCTCAAGCCGACGGGAGGCACGATTCGGCTAGGCCAGTTCGACCTCGTCGCCGACCCCGGCATCGCCCGACAGCTGTGCTCCTACCTGCCGCAGGCGCAGATGCCGATCACCTCTCTTCGAGTGCGCGAGGCGATCGAGCTGACGGGCCTCATTCGGGGCGGAGATGGGCCAACGGTGCGTCGCCGGGCCGATGCCTTGATCGACGCCCTGGAGCTGGGTAATTGGCGCCAGACGCTCGGGGCACGGCTTTCCGGCGGGGTGCGCCGTCTCGTGGGTTTTGCCATGGTGACCGTCTGGCCTGGCCGGGTGGTCATTCTCGATGAGCCCACCAACGATGTCGACCCGCTGCGGCGCCGCCTGCTGTGGAATCTGGTCCGGCGACTTGGCGATGACGGCGCGGCCGTTCTTCTCGTCACCCACAACGTCCTCGAAGCGGAGAAGGCGGTCGATCGCCTCGCGGTCATCGACCACGGTCGTCTGCTGGCCGAGGGCACCCCCTCGTCGATGAAGACGGAGGATCGCGATCGGCTCCGACTCAGCGTGATGCTGCGGCCGGACGCGGAGACCCCGCCGATGCCGCCGTTCGTGTGTTGCCACGCCCGGTCCGGGCACCACCTCACGTGCGAGATCGAGGAAGACGACGCGGCGACATCGATCGCCTGGGCCCAGCACCTGATGGCCGATGACGTCGCCGAAGAGTACGCGCTCGGTGCGACGACGCTCGAGGATGTCTACATCCGACTGACCGGCGCCGCGGCGCTCGACGAACCGGCGACATGACGTCAGCGCAGTTGACGGGCACCATCGCGAGCCAGTGGGTGCCCCGGTCGGGACCGGCCTACTGGGCGAGCTCTCTCGTCGTGAATCTCCGATGGGAGCTGGCCAGCCTGCGCCTCCACCTGCCGATCATCATCGCGATCCAGGTGGTGGCCGGGGCCGGATTCGTGTTCATGATCAGCCTGCTGGTGCCGGGTGACCCGCCGCCTGCGGCCGTTCAGTATCTCGCGGCCGGCATCCCGGTTCTCAACCTTTACATCCTCGGGCTGATGTTCGGTCCGCAGTGGGTGGCCGAGCGGCGTGTCTCGGACACCTATGACGCGATGCAGACCCTGCCCGGTCCGCGCAGCGCTGCGGCGGCGGCCTGGTATGTCGTGACCCTCCTGGCGGGCGTGCCCGGGATGCTGGCGACGCTCGTCGCCGCGGAGTGGCGCTACCACGTCGACTTCGCGATCTCGCTTGCGGTCGTGCCGGCGGTGCTGCTGGTCGTTGGTGCCGGGACGATGCTCGGCTACGCGATTGCCCACGGCATCCGTGAGCCGACGATCGCCCGGATCGGCGTGCAGGCCCTCAACATGTTCGTCGTCGGCTTCACACCGACGATGTTTCCTGCCGACCGGTTGCCCGACTGGCTGAGGTCGGTCAACGTCGTCCTCCCCTTCGAGCACATGTCGGCCATCCTGCGGGCCTCGCTCACGAGCCAGCCGGTCGACGGGCTCGCCGCCTCGTATGCGATCGTGATCGCCTGGGTCGGCGTCTCTGCCCTGCTCGCGGGCCGCGCGGTCACGCGACGAGGGTGAGCCCGATGTCTGCGGCCCGATCCTATGGTCTGATGCTCCGATTCGATCTGGCGAGCGCCCGCGCGTGGCTGCCCTTCCTGGTCGGGATGCAGCTCCTGCTCGGCGTCGGCTCAGCCGTCATGTACGGGTTCTACATCCCCAATCTCACGAAGGCCGGTGCGCTCTTCATCGTCACGGGAGCGCCGACGATCGCCCTGGTGCCGATCGGGATGATGCTGCTGCCGATGCAGATCGGGCTCCAGAAGACCGGCCGGACCTTCGATTTCGTGTGGTCCCTGCCGGTGTCACGAGCAGTCACTGTCGCCTCGACCCTGACCGTGTACACGCTCCTGGCGCTGCCCGGGATCGCGGTGACGCTCGTCCTGGCCAGCCTGCGCTACGGCGTGGAGCTGTCGGTCTCGCCGAGCATCGTGCCCGCGGTCGTCCTGGCCTCGTTGATGTCGGCCTCGGTCGGAATGGCGCTCGCCCATGGGATCCGAGAACCGGTCATCACGGGCCTGTTGACGAACCTCCTCGTGTTCGTCGCGATGATGTTCGCCCCGATCGCGATGCCGATCCAGAACTTCCCGGGCTGGCTGGCCGCGATCCATCGGGTGCTGCCCCTGTACCACATGGGGGTGGTGGTCCGGGCGGGCTTGTCCACCGGCCTCGTCACCGACGTATGGGCCTCGTATCTCGTGCTCGGGGCCTGGACGATCGTCGGCTGGGCGGTGGTCGCCTGGGTGATCGGGCGTCGGCGCTGACACGAGCGTGCCGGCCTCGCGGGTGGCCCGGCGCGAGACCGGCCGGCGCGGTCGAGCAACCCCGCGAGCACGGGTTGGCTGAGTGGCGGGCGGCGGCTTTGAGCAGGCCAGAGGCCGATTGGGTCGGGTCGCGGGCACGCCCTCGACCTGCCCGATCCGGATCCAGCCGACTCGCCCGCTGAGATCCGCAGGCTCGATCTGATGAACGCGTTGCGACGTCTGTCGCCCGAGGACCGATACCGAATTGCCCTGCGCTACGGTGCGGACCTCGAGTCGGTCGAGATCGGTCGGACACGCCGCCGCTGTCGTCCTCCTGCCACATCTCAGGCCCACGCGCAGCGGGGGCTCGGCCGGACATTTCGGTGAGACGCGCCGAAGGACACCTCGGTCACGGGCCAGGTGCGCGCGTTCAGGCCCCGTGTGGCGTGCCCCTCCACCCTCGTGGTAGGTTGGGCGGGCACGACCCGGGCGGGAGTAGCTCAGTTGGCAGAGCGGCAGCCTTCCAAGCTGCATGTCGCGGGTTCGAGACCCGTCTCCCGCTCCACTCCCAGTTTCGTGCTCGGGACGACACGATAGCTGGACGGCTGGCTTCCTCAGCAACCAGTCGATGCCGCCGCATCGCGCGCTACAACGCGGGGCGACACGCTGCCAGTGCTACCGCGCCGCCATTGGACGCCGGTCCGGCGTTCGTCAACCGGCGGGGCTTCCCTCTTGACCGGGAGCGTTCGTCGTCACGGCGTGGCAGCCGACCACGGTGTTGCCTTTGCCCTGATCGGCGACCGTGTCACTCGGACCAGCGCAGTTGACCTTGAGCGCAGCGGTATCCGGATCGAGGTAGATCTGGGCCAGGCCGATGCCGGGGTCGGTGTTGACGGCCAGGCCGCTGACGTGGTTGCCGCTCACCGAGCCTTTGCTCGCACCGTAGAGGCTGATCGCGTCGAAGTCTGCCGTTCCGGAGACGGTGTTGCCCGTGATCACGGTGCCCACCGTGTTGTCGGCTTCGATCCCCTCGTTGAGCGGGGCCCGGAGCTTGACCGCATTGTTCGACACGGTTGCCTGCAGCCAGGGGTGGGTGGGGTCGTCCCGCAGGTAGATGCCCTCCGCCCCCGGGGCGGCGCTCGCGGCGGTCTGGAACGTGTTGTCGTGGACCCGGTACAGCGAAGTGAGATCGGA
>JAJYJR010000484.1 GCA_021789355.1 Chloroflexota bacterium
TCCCGACGTGGACGAGGTCCACGTCACCGGCTCGGATCGGACGTACGAGGCGATCGTGTTCGGGACCGGCGAGGAGGGTCGCGCCCGCTGCGACCGCGGGGAGCCGGTCACCGCCAGACGCGTCACCGCCGAGCTCGGCAACGTGAGCCCGGTCATCGTGGTGCCCGGGCGGTGGAGCGGCGGCGACCTGGAGCGCCAGGCCGAGCACGTCGCCAGCATGCTCACCAACAACGCCGGCTTCAACTGCAACGCGGCGCGGGTGCTCGTCACCTGCCGGGACTGGGAGCAGCGCGACGCGTTCCTGCAGGCGGTGGGCCGCCACCTGGATCGCATCCGACCCCGCCTGGCCTGGTACCCGGGCGCGTCGGAACGCTACGACGCGTTCGTCCGAGGGCACCCCGACGCCCGGCTCTCGGGCCGGCGCGAGGAGGAGGTGGCCGGCGAGCGACTGCCCTGGGCGCTCATCGCTGATGTCGACCCGGACGAGGCCGACGACGTGTGCTTCACGAGCGAGGCCTTCTGCGGAGTGTTCGCCGAGACGGCGCCGCCGGCCCCGGACGCGGCGACGTTCGTGCAGCGCGCGGTCGCGTTCTGCAACGGCACCCTCTGGGGCACCCTCAACGCGACGATCCTGGTACACCCGGCGACCGAGCGCGAGCCCGGGGTGACCGCGGCGCTCGACCGGGCGGTCGCGGATCTCCGCTACGGCACGGTGGCGATCAACGGGTGGGCGGCCCTGGGGTACGGCCTGGTGGTCACCCCGTGGGGCGCGTACCCGGGCGCCGATCCGTCGGACATCCAGTCGGGCACCGGCTTCGTCCACGACACGCTGATGCTCTCGCGCGCCGAGAAGACCGTGATCCGCGCGCCCTTCCGTCCGCTGCCCAAGCCGGTCTGGTTTGCCGGCCACCGGACGACCCATCGGCTGGCACCCCGGCTGGCGCGTTTCGAGGCGGCCGGCGGCGTGGCGGCGCTGGCGATGCTCCCGCCGATCCTGGCTCTGGCGCTCCTGGGCTGACCAGCCGCCGGTCGGCCGGTCCCGGGCAGGCTCGCGGCGGCCCGACGCGGCATGGAATACTGCGTCCCCATGAGGGTGCGCATCCCGAACCCGATCCGGCGCAGCACGCGCGCGTTCGAGGCGAACCCATCGTCCGTGGGCAACGCCGTCAGGCTGATCGTGGCGGTGGTGCTCACGGCGGTGCTGGGCGGCAGCGCGGTCATCTGGCTGCTGGACAGGCGCGACTTCCCCGACTACTGGACGGCCCTGTGGTTCACCCTCCAGACGGTCACCACCGTTGGCTACGGCGACGTGACGCCGCACACGGCGATCGGGCGCGCGGTCGCCGGCGTCGTGATGCTGGTGGCGATCGCATTCGTCACGGTCATGACGGCCGCTGTCACGTCCGCGTTCGTCGAGGCGGCGCAGCGCACGCGCACGGCGCGCGACGAGGCGCGGCAGCAGAGCGCCGACAGGCTGACGGTGGCGCGTCTCGACGAGATCGCCGCCCGGCTCGACCGGCTCGAGCGAGCGCTCGTCGAGGCGGGTCCCCTGCCCTCTCCGGAGGCACGCCGGGACACGGAGATGCCGGAGGGAGATCGCGCCGGGAGCCCCGGCACCGGAACCGCGCCGTAGGCGGGTAGAGACGGGTCCGACAGGAGCCGGACGGCGGGGCCCCGATCGGGGGAAACGTTCGGAATGGCTCCGGCGGGCGGGACCCGGCCGCGTACTGAATTCGCGCGGGGTCAACACGAGCGAGGTCGCGCTCCCTGCGCCCGAGCGCTCGCGCGAGTGGCTCAAGGTCGCGCTACTCAAGTGTGGACACTGCTCACAAGTCGTCGAACGCCACTCGCCAGCGCAGCGCTACTGTGCAGATTGCCAGGCCGCGTTGAGGCGCCGCCGCGGTCGGGACGCTGCCGATCGCGCCAGATTGGCGCGACACCAACCGCCACCCTGACCTTGACGCCGGCTCGTCCGTGGCAGAGGGACAACAGGGCCTGCGCCTCCCGCATCCACCTCACCATGGCAATGATGCGTATGGCTCCCGCAGCGGACCGCCGGACCCTGGGGTACTGCCGTGGGGTGTTGACCTCCGCCAGAGCGAATTCGGCCCAAGCGATGGCTTCCTCGACGGTCCCGATGACATCAGGCCCTATTCCAGCGGGGGGCCTCCGACGACGGTCACCAGCCGGGGGACGCTGATCCCGACAGCGGTCAGAACATCGCGGGCTCGACACCCGCTGGTTGCGAGCGCAAGTAGCAGTTCGCCCACGCCAGGGTCCCTGCGTGCGGCGAGGCCGCGCTGCAATGCTGCCTCGATCGCGGCCTTCGCGTCTGCGGTAAGTCCAGGCCCCGGATCTCGCCCTGTCCGGGCGTCGTGGGCGGCGCGCGCTACGGTGGAAGGCTCGAGTCCCGCCTTGCGTGTGAGGGCGGCTCCTTTCTTGTGCTCCATCGTGGCCACGAGTAGATCCAGGCTGTCAGTTCCGTCCTGGACAGCACGGCCGGCGGTTGCCCGGGCCACGACATCCTGGAGCTCCGCGCGAGGGTGATGAAACGCAGGTCCGTGTTGCCGAAGGAAACCGAGCCTCATCTTTCCTCCCGGGGCGTCGGAACGCGGCGTCCCCCGGCTTCAGCAGATCGTCGCCATACGGACCGTCGCACGCATACTCCAAGCGCGCTGATCAAGTCTGCTGCATCCCCACGAGCGTGACGACACGAGCGGTGCCTGGGGGAGTCTCGCCAGACGCGAGATCCCCCCAGGCTGAACCGCACTGACTTCGCTGGAGGCTCCATCGCTTGGAGGAAGATGGAGTCATGGCAGAGCACAGCAGCAGCCCGTTCCAGCGGCGGTACCCGCCCGAGCTCAGAGAGCGGGCCGTCCGGATGGTCCAGGAGACCACGAGCGAGCGAGGTGAGCGCTTCGGGGTCGTGACCCAGGTGGCCCAGCAGCTCGGCATCGGGCCAGAGTCCCTGCGCAAGTGGGTCCAGCAGGCCGAGATCGACGGCGGCAAGCGCTCGGGGCTGACCACCGAGGAGCGCGAGCGGATGAAGGTCCTCGAGCGGGAGAACCGGGAGCTGCGCCGGGCCAACGAGATCCTGAAGAGCGCCGCAGTTTTCTTTGGGGCGGAGCTCGACCGCCGGTCCTCGAGGTGACCCGCTACATCGACGAGCAGCGGGCCGCCTTCGGAGTCGAGCCGATCTGCCGGGCCCTCGCGATGGCCCCCTCCTCCTACTACGCCGCCCGCCGCCGGCCACCCTCGGCCCGCGCGCTCCGCGACGCGGTGCTCAGGGCCGACATCGGGCGCCTCCACCGGGCCAACTACGCGGTGTATGGCGTGCGCAAGCTCTGGCATGCCCTCCGCCGCGAGGGCACCCTGGTGGGCCGCGACCAGGTGGGTCGCCTCATGGGCAGCCTCGGCCTGCACGGCGCCGTGCGGGGCAAGACCCGGCGGACGACGATCCCGGCGCAGGTCACCGAGCGGCCGGCGGACCTCGTCGAGCGGGTCTTCGCGGCGCCCGCCCCGAACCGCCTGTGGCTGGCCGACATCACGTACGTCTCGACCTGGTCGGGCTTCTGCTACACGGCCTTCGTCATCGACGCCTTCAGCCGGCGCATCGTGGGCTGGCGGGTGTCCTGCTCCCTGCGCGCCGAGCTCGCCCTCGACGCGCTCGAGATGGCCATCTGGAGCCGGCGCTCCAGCCCCCTCGCCGGCCTGGTCCACCACAGCGATCGGGGGGTGCAATACCTCGCCATCCGCTACACCGAGCGCCTGGCCGACGAAGGTGCCGTCACCTCCGTGGGCTCGAAGGGCGACAGCTACGACAACGCGCTCGCCGAGACCGTCAACGGGCTCTACAAGACCGAGCTGATCCGGGCCCAGGGTCCTTGGCGCACGGCCGACCAGGTCGAGCTCGCCACCGCAGCCTGGGTCGCCTGGTGGAACGAGCAGCGCCTCCACTCGGCCTGCGGCGACATCCCGCCCGCCGAGTTCGAGGCGGCCTACCATCAGCGGCTACAGGCGAGCGAGGCCGCCTGAAACCCAACCACTCGAGCCTCCACGAAACTCAGTGCGGTTCAGGCAGTCCTCACGTGAGGACGTTTGCCGGTCACGTTCTAAGGCAGCACCACACTGTTCGACTCAGCGGATCCCTGGCCGACCTCGCCGCTCTCGTCCAGGTCCCATCCCATTGCCCTGGTCTTGTACCGCCCCGCGCCTGGCGCATCCCAGAAGTAGCCCGTGGCGGGACACCAGATGGTCCCCGGCCCGGTCTTGGAGCACATAGGAAAGCTGTTGACGGCGGACCAAGTGATGCAGTTGCCCGGCGGGAACTCGACTGTGCAGCGGTCGAGGTAGTTCGTCACGCCCATACTGTTCACGGTGCCGCTGCAGTTGAGGACCGACTGCAGGCCGACGGTCGTGTTGTTCAGCTTCAGGATGAAGGCACCGATGCTGCAGAACGTGTCCATGGGCATGACCGTCCGATCGGACGTGGTCGTCGATGTGCCGAAGGACACGCTTGCACCGGGCTCAGGCGAGGCCGCGGCGACTGGGCCCGCGAGCACAGCCGCCATGATGGACGCCGAAAGCAAGCGCACGGCGAACCTGCCGCTTCCGAGAAACACATTGCACCTCCCACTGGTTAGAAACCATTGCCCGCGCCGATCGGCGAGGGTTGTGAGTCGAGGTTCCGGTGAGACGTGCCCACCGCCAGAGAACTGAGGGAGACCCTCCGATCGCTGCGGTGGGCCGTCGGATCGCTGCGGTGGGCCGTCGGATCCCTTCCTTCATCGGGCCGAGTTGCGGCGGCCACCCGGACGCTCGCCGTATGGGCAGGGCGGGAACGGCCACGCGAAGTTCCCCTCATCGCCAAGGCGGGATTCCGCGCCTTGGCGGCCCTGCGGAACAAGCCGGAACCGAAGGACCCGACTTGTCACGGCGACCGCCGATCAGATGTGGCGCCTGATACCTATTGAGGGACCGCCGCCAGGAGTCCACCTACGCTG
>JAJYJR010000485.1 GCA_021789355.1 Chloroflexota bacterium
TGATCCCGCACCTGGTGGAGCGGGACCGGCTCATGCAGGCCAACGGGCTCTTCACCTTCACCCTGAACGCGTCGTTCGCGCTCGGGTTCGCGCTCCTGGGCCCCCTGGTGGTCAACCTGGCCGGTGCGCCCGCGCTGCTGCTGCTCGTGGCGATGTTCTACTTCGTGGCCGCGGCACTCTGCGTGACGCTTCCGAGCACCGAGCCGGAGGCCCCCGCCGCGGAGGGAGCGCTGGGAGGCGCCGAGCGTGCGGTCGCGACCCTGGTGGCGCAGCTGCGCGAGGGGCTGGCCTACATCCGCACGAACCCCCGCATCTTCTGGTCGCTCACGTACCTCGCCATCACGGCCTCCCTCATCGGAGTACTCGGAGTGCTCGGGCCGGGCTTCGCGACCAAGGCCCTCGGGCTTCGGGAGCAGGACTTCGTGGTGGTCGTGCTCCCGCTGGCGGCCGGCATCGTGATGGGGATCCTCTTCCTCAATGCGTACGGCCGGTATCTGCCCCGCCGGCGCGTGATCGAGGGCGGCCTCCTGGGGCTGTCGCTCACCCTGGTGGTGCTCTCGATCGCCGGCCCGCTCTCCCGGTTCCTCGAGGAGAATGCCCGGCGGCAGAGCGTCGCCGACCTGGGCGGCCTGGTCTCGCTGCTGGCGATCGTGGTGTTCCTGGCGTTTCTCGCCGGTGGCGCGTACGCGTTCGTGGCGATCCCCGCCCAGACCCAGCTCCAGGAGGAGCTGCCGGAGGAGGTGCGGGGTCGCGTGTTCGGCGTCCTGAACATGCTGGTGAGCATCTCGAGCTTCCTGCCCATCGTGATCGTCGGCCCGGTCGCGGATCTCGTCGGCACGCCGGCGGTCCTGCTCGGCGCCGCCCTCCTCGTGGGAGCGGCGGGCGTGGGGTCCATCCTGGTGGTGACGGCAGAACGGCCGGCATCGGCCATCCCCGTCCCCTACGGGGCGCCGGTCGATCCCGTCGCGGTGACCACCAGCCCGCGGCGGCCGGCCGGGGAAGGGCGGCCCGCCCCGCCGGAGGGGGATGGGGGCGGCCCTCCGTGGCCCCACAACCACAGGCCCGGAAACGACGGATGAGCGCAGGATGAGCGCGACACCGCTGCGGTGGCGGGCTGTCGCCGTGGTGGCGATGATCGCGGCCATCGCGCTGGGCGTGGTGCTGGTGCTGGCCGTTCCGGTGCCCGTGCTGGCCGCGCTCTGCGTCCTGTTCGCCGCCATCACGCTGGTCCTGGCGCCGAGCAGCCGGCGCCCGCCCCTGCCGCCCCTGGACGACACGGCGATCGCGGCCCTCGGGCCACTGCCCACGGCCACGGTCCTCGTCGCCGGGCGCGACGAGGCCGCGGTGATCCCGCACCTGCTCGGCGATCTCGCGGCACAGGACCATCGCGACCCGGATGGACGGCCACGCTTCGAGGTGATCGTGGTGGACGACCGCTCCACCGACGGAACCGGCACCGTCGCCGCCGAGGCGGCGACGCGCGCCGGCATCGGCGGCATCACCCGCGTGATCCGGCGTGGACCGCCTCCCGGCGTCCACCCCGATCCCGGCGCTCCGGCCCTGGCCGACGGCAAGGGCGCAGCCCTTGCGGCGACGAACCCGGCGGACTACCAGGGCGCCTTCGTCGCGATCCTCGACGCCGACGCGCGGATCGGTCCCGACTACCTGCGGAGGGCGGCCAGCTACTTCGCGCGCGGCGCAGGGGCGATGACGGCGCGGCGGCGCACGCTCCAGCACCGTCCGCAGCGCTGGCTGCTCCGCCAGCTCGAGGCCGCCCAGGCCGACGAGCAGCACGCGGACGGCGAGATCCAGCGCGGGAGATGGGGCAACGGGGGCTGCAGCGAATTCAGGGGCAACGGAATACTCGTGCGACGCGATCTGCTGGCCGCGGTGGGGGGGTGGCACGACCACGCGCTCTGCGAGGACCTCGATCTCTCGTCGCGTGTGGCGACGATGGGGGAACGCGTGGGGTGGGCGCTCGACGTGGTCGCCTGGGAGGAGCCGGTACTGGACCTCGGCGCGTTGCGACGCCAGCGGCTGCGCTGGGGCCGCGGGATCATCCGCCGCGAACTGGAGCTGACGGCCCCGCTCCTCGCCAGCCGCCTCCCGGCCTGGGCGAAACTCGACTACCTGGCCTACTCGGGCCAGACGGTGCTGCCGGTCTCGCTGGGCGCGGCGCTCGTAGCCGGCGCGGTCGCGGGCGCGTGGCCGTCGCTCGGGCTGTTGTTCGCCGCCTACCTCGGGCCCGGGGCGGTCCTCGCGGCCGATTCGTTCCGCTGGGATGGCCCCTCGGGCCCGGGATCGCTTCCGGGCCGGTTGCTGCGGGCCCTGCGCCTGCTCGTCTTCTCGGGCCTGTGGATTCCCGTGTTCGCGGCAAGCTGGCCGCTGGTCGCGCTCGGTGGCGGGCCGGTCCGCTACGCCAAGACGGAGCACACCGGGGCACCCGATGGGTTCCGGCCGGGGACCGGTGGGGCGGCAGGCCACGACCGCCAGGGCAGTCGCTAGCAGCGACCCGGCTGGTCGCGCGGGGATGCTGGCCCGTCGGGGTCGGCCGCAGTCGGCTCGACCGACTATCCCGGGGATGCGGTCCCTCAGCGCACCGATCCCGCGGGTGTCGCGGTCCCTGCGGGTTCCGTCGCCGGGTTCGCCTCGCCGGGTCGCGCCTCGCTCTCTGCCGGCACGATCCTGGCGCTGCCCGCGGCCGGCCAGAACGTGCTCTCCCGGCCGTCGTCCCAGCGCACCCGGTAGTGGGTCCCGGACGGCGACTCGATCACCTCGAGGATCTCGCCCTCCCGGTCCGCCTGTCCGACTCGCTCCGTCTCGACGATGATCCGGTCCCCGATCTTGGCGTGCATGCGGTGCCTCCCACAGCAGGATTCTCCGGCAGTGAGTGTGGGCGGAAGGGCAGGAGGTCACGAATCGCGCCATGGCCGCCTCGGATCCCGCCCGTGAGGCGCCCCGCGTAGTAAGATGCCCGCCTGACAGGGGCGGTTGGCTCAGTCGGTTAGAGCGCGTGCTTGACATGCACGAGGTCACAGGTTCGATTCCTGTACCGCCCACCAGAACCTGAACGCGTCGAACGGGACGCGCGTGCGGGCAGGGAGCCCCAGAGAGCCCGGGTCGGTGGCTGCGAACCCGGACGCGACCCACCCGTGACGCACCACCCGCGAGCGACCGGCGAACCGGTCCGGGCGCCGCCCGTTAGCGCGGCCACCAGAGAGCGCGAGCGGCGCGGGCCGCCACGCGAAGGCGGGTGGAACCGCGGGAGGCACGGCCTCTCGTCCTGTCGAAGGGCGAGGGGTCGTTTCGTTTCACTGGAGGCGCGACATGAGCGAGCACCACGCGGCGACGGCGGCGGGACACGCGCCGGCGCCTGGCGCCGGTCCGGCCCCGGACTCGATCGGCGAGCCCGAGGACCTTTCCCTGGAGGCCCCGCCGCGCGGCTCCGTCGAGGAGCTGCTCGACGCGCACGCCGGCGACCCCCTCGACCCGATGCGCCACTCCGCCGCGCACGTGATGGCGGAGGCCGTCCTCCAGCTGTTCCCGGGCGCGAAGCTCGGCATCGGACCAGCCATCCGGGACGGCTTCTACTATGACTTCGAGCTGCCCCGCGCCCTCACGCCCGACGACCTCGCCGCGATCGAGGAGGGGATGCGGGCGTCCGTCGCGGCCGACCACCCGTTCGTCCGCTCTGAGCTTGACCCGGACGCGGGCCGCGCCTTCTTCGTCGAGCGCGGGCAGCCCTTCAAGGTGGAGATCCTCGACGACCTCCGCGCGGCCGCCGCGACGGCTGCCGAGCCGGAGCCCGTGGTGTCCACCTACCAGCACGGGCAGTTCATCGACCTGTGCCGCGGACCGCACGTGGCGTCGACCGGGCTGATCGGGCCGTTCAGGCTTCTGGCGGTGGCAGGCGCCTACTGGCGTGGCGACGAGAAGCGCCCCATGCTCCAGCGCGTCTACGGCACCGTGTGGTCCACGCAGGAGGAGCTCGACCAGTTCCTGTGGCGGCGCGAGGAGGCGAAGCGGCGTGACCACCGGCGGCTGGGCGTCCAGCTCGACCTGTTCAGCTTCCACGACGTGAGCCCGGGATCGGCCTTCTGGCACCCCAAGGGCCAGCGCCTGTGGCGGACGCTCGAGACTGCGATGCGCGAGCTCCAGGAGCACCGCGGCTACCAGGAGATCTCGACGCCCGTGCTCGTGTCGAAGAAGCTCTGGGAGCAGTCCGGCCACTGGGATCACTATGCCGACAACATGTTCCGGCTGCTGATCGAGGGCCAGGACTACAGCCTGAAGCCCATGAACTGCCCGGAGAGCACGATCGTCTACCGCAGCCGGGTCCGCTCGTACCGGGACCTGCCGCTCCGCTTCTCCGAGTACGGGAGGCTCCACCGCAACGAGCGGTCGGGCGTGCTCCACGGGCTGACGCGCGTGCGGCACTTCGTGCAGGATGACGCCCACCTGTACGTGCGTCCGGACCAGCTCGGCGACGAGCTGCAGGCCCTGCTGGGCGAGGTTGCCGAGTCCTATGCCTGGTTCGGCCTCGTGCCGCGGTTCACCTTCGCGACCAAGCCGGACGGCGCGCTGGGCGATCCGGCGCTCTGGGAGCAGGCCGAGGAGATCATCCACGCGACCCTGGAGCGGACGGGCGCACCCTACACGGTCAAGCCGAAGGACGGCACCTTCTACGCGCCGAAGATCGACATCTACATCGACGACGCCCTGGGGCGCGAGTGGCAGATGGCCACCATCCAGGTGGACCTGGTCATGCTGCCCGAGCGGTTCGACCTGACGTACACCGACGAGCACGGCGAGGCCCGGCGGCCGATGGCCATCCACCGCGCCATCTACGGGTCGCTCGAGCGGTTCATCGGCATCCTGACCGAGCACTTCGCGGGCGCCTTCCCGTTCTGGTGCGCGCCGGTGCAGGCCGTGGTGGTGCCCATCGCGTCGCGGCACAACGACGCGGCCCGCGAGCTCGCCGCGCTCCTCCGGGACCGGA
>JAJYJR010000486.1 GCA_021789355.1 Chloroflexota bacterium
ACGCAGCGTGGCTGGCGCAGTGCTGCCCCACGGCAGAGTTGTGGCTGCGTCCAGACGACGGACACGTGTCGATCCTGAGCTCCAGCATCGCGGCCCTGGACTGGCTGCGCGAACGCGCCGGTCACTGATGAGCTGAACCCTCCCGGTTCTTGGCGCGCCTACTGCGTGCCGCGGCGGTCGGTGAGAAGGAGGGTGTGCTCCCGATCGTCGACGCTCGCGTCCGCGGACGCGACCGGGTGAAGGGCGAAGTCGACGTCGGACAGGATGCCCTGAGTGATCTCGTGGCTGAGCCGATCTGAACATGCTCACAGGTTGGGCATGAACAACCGGACCCAACGCTCACGTTCAGGAAGTTCCAGTCGCCATCTGACTCAGCGACCGCCTGCACGAGCGATCGCAGCAGCAGGATCGAAAACAGGAGCTGAGTCGAAAGGCCGACCTCGTCGGCATCCGATAACTCGCTCTGCTGGTGCCCGCTCATCTCATGGCCATTCTTGCCCGTGACCGTGTCAACTGCATGGCACGGCCGCACGATCCGCGCCAGCCATCCGACCGCCGCTGCGACCCCAGACGGTCGCCAGGACAAGATCGCCAAGCGGCAGCGGGCAGGCGCGGGCATGCTATGCGGCAAGCACGCGGCGCGCGCCCGAGACGGAGGCGCGGGACGCGCAGTCGCTCACAACAAGGATGTAGGGATGGCCGAATTGCTACAGCCCCAGCTGATGTCGGTCAATGACCTCTTCGCGAACAGCCTGTTCCAGGTTCCCGACTATCAGCGCGCATACGCCTGGGAACAGAAGCAGTGGGATGACCTGTGGGAGGACATCCGCGAGGGAATGCGAACGGGCACGACCCACTTCCTCGGGACGGTCGTGCTGATGGCTCAGGATGACTCTCGACGCGACGAGCAAGGCCGACCCCTGCGGGTCTTCGACGTCGTGGACGGCCAGCAGCGCCTGACCACGCTGTGCCTACTGCTCCTAGCCGTCCACGAACGCGTCCGTGCCGTCAGTGAGCCGGTGTCCCGCGGCATTTGGGTCGACTTCGTGGAGCACGGGGAGGGCCTTCGCAAGCTCCAGCTCGGCGGCCTGAACAGGGAGTACTTCGACTCGCTGCTCTCGGCGGTCGCTCGGAATGACGCGCTGCCGTCCTCGCACCGATCCACCGACGGACGGCTGCGTGATGGCGTGGGCAGGTTCAGCGATCTGATGGACGGATGGCTGCAGACCCAGACACTGGACCCCGCGGCGACCACCCTTGACCTGGCGTCCTACGTGCGGGAGAAGCTGCAGGTGCTCCGCTACGTCACCGACAGCCAGACCCTCGCCATCAAGATGTTCCAGACGGTCAACGACCGCGGCAAGGAGCTCAGCCTTCTCGACAAGACGAAGAGCTTCCTCATGTTCTACCTGACGCGGTACCTAGCGGAGGACGCCGCCGCCTTCCGAGACGTGGAGCACACGTTCAGCCGCGTGTTCGACAACTACGACACAGCCCGCGACCTCGCCACGAAGTACGGCGTCTCCTACCTGACCCGGCCGCAGTTCCGGTTCAACGAGGACGAGTTCCTCCGGTACGCCTACCACTTCGGCTGCAACGACCTCCTGACCCGGTTCGCCCTCCGCACCGGCTACGAGTACGGAATCACGCCCGAGCGCATCTTCGACGGATTCGTCAAGAACGCCTGCCACGAGTTGCGGGAGCAGCCGGCCCAGTTGCGCGACTTCATCCTGGCGTGGTGCGCCGACCTGCGGGCAGTCTCCGACGCGCTCGTCCGGCTCCTCGAACGAATCGAGACCGCAGAGAGCCACAAGCGGCTCTTCCAGTTCCAGGGGCCGAACGCGAGCGTCTACCCCCTGCTCGTCGCTGCGGAGGCGCGAGGCATCCTGGACGACCAGCTGCTCCAGGCCATCGCGATCCTCGACCTCCGCGTCTACCAGGTCCGGGGGACGGACCCCAAGGCGAACCTGTACCGGACCGCCATCGCCAGGATGAAGAAGGGCGACCGGGACGGGATCCTGAGAACGATCCTCGGGTACTGCCGTGCGTTCGGCAGCGACCAGGAGCTCAACAGCATCCTGCAGGGCCACGTCTACCGGCAGGGCTACGCCAAGTACGTGCTCTGGAACCACGCGGTGGCCCACGACCCCGAAGTCAAGGAGCTCGACTACGATCTCTTCGCCGACTGCCAGATGGAGCACATCCTTCCCCAGGACCCCTCGACGTTCGACGTGACGACCTTCGGCTTCGCCGACGACGAGGACTACGAGTCCGTGGAGCACGGCTTCGGGAACCTCACTCCGCTGGAGGCCGCCCTCAACAGACGGGCGCTGAACATCCCGCCCGGCGACAAGGCCGCGGTCTACGCCGAGTCCAAGCTCCATGGGAACCGACTGATCGGCACCCGGATTGGCGAGACCGGCTTCCGGCGCGAGGACCAGGTCAAGCGCTCGGCGGAGATCGTCCAGTTCTTCAAGGAGAAGTGGCCTATCCCCGCTGACGGGGGATACGTCAGCGATCTGGGGCAAGACCTCGACGACGTGAGCTGACCGTCTGGGCCAGCGCGCTGCGGCTACCGGAACGTTGCCGCGCAGTCATGACGGCGCTCCGGTCTGATCCAGATCGGCTCCCGATCTTGCTGTCTGACCCCTCGGTCACTTGACCGATACCCGCGCGGGGGCGCGGCGCGGACCATCAGGGCGTGGTCCGCGTCGTCGCTTCGAGCCGCCCCGCCGCGGCGGGGCCCCGCCTGCTGGTCGGCCGCACCCTCCCCAGTGCCGACCCGGCCCGCCCCGTCCGACATCGGGGCACCTCCCCATTCTCCGGCTCGCGACGCGATGGCAGCGCCTGACGTGGCGGCCGTGAACGACGACGCGACGGGCCGAGGCCATCCGCATCCTGCGGGAGCTCGTGGCGTGACGGGGGATCCGATGGCTGATGCGCCCGCCGTCACCGTCAAGCAGATGGTCCTTGACCACGAGGAACGCATGGGTCCGCTCGAGGACTTCCAGAAGCGTGCGGAGCCTGTCCTGTTCGATGCGGCTGACGGTCTCGTGCGCCGCATGCAGGACGTCGAAGAACGCCAGGAGCGCATCGACGCCATGTTCAGCCTCGTGCGCTGGACGCTGGGGTTCGCCGGGCTCGGCGTTGCGCTCGCCGTCCTCGACATCCCGGGCCAGGCGGCCGGGCTGTTGAAGTGAGGCGGAAAGCTGATGCTTGATCATCTCTTCGGCCTGGGCGCCGTCCCGTCGCCGCCCGATGCGCGCGACTTCCCCATCGCCGATGCCTACGCGGCCACCGGAACCGCGCCGCTGGAGACGTTCGCTCCGCGCGTCGTGCGCACGCCGATGCCGGGCGTCATCAACCAGGGCGACACACCCCAGTGCGTTGCCTACAGCACGGCTGGCGCGAAGGCGTGGCAGGACATGCGTGACCAGGGAACGGCCATCACGGCGTTCGATGAGGCCGCATTCTTCAGCGCGATCGGCGGCACCCCGCAGGGCGCCTATCTCCGCGCAGCGCTGGCCCAGCTGCTCAAGGTCGGATATCCGGTCAGGGGGCACCCCGACCAAGCTGCGCAGCATCGCATCAAGGCCTACTACGCGGTCCCCCTGTCGCTGAACGACCTGCGCGCGGCCATCCAGACCTTCGGGCCGGTGCTGCTCGCGTTCGACTGGGCGGAGTCCTGGTTCAAGCCCTTGCCCAACGGCCAGCTGCCGGCGCCGGACCGGAGCGCCGGCGGGCACGCCATCTGGGCGTGGGGCTGGGACGACCGGATCGGCCTGCTCCTGCGCAACTCCTGGGGCCCGACCTGGGGCATGAATGGCAACTGCTACGTCCCCTACCGCTACCTCGGGCAGGCGTGGGAGGCGTGGAAGTCGGTCGATGTCCTGGAGGCCGCGGGATGAACGATCCCTACCTCGTCGCGGCCCTGCTGGGGTTCGGAGGCGGTGTCGTCGCGGTCACCGTCCTCGGGGGTGCCTACCTCGGCTACCGGCGCCTCCAATACCCGGGGCGGCGTGCCGGCATCCGCCGCGCGGTGAAGTTCCTCGGGTTCCAGGTCGCGGGCCTCCTGCTCGCGAACGGGGCCTACCTCGCGACCATGGCCCTCCTCCACACGAGCCTCGATCCGGCCCGCGTCCAGGTGCTGGGCGCGGGGATCGGCTCGCTTGCCGCCGGCGTGCAGAAGTCGCGCAGCTGGCAGGAGGTCGCGACCGAGTACCACGTCGAGCCCGCGACGCTGGATCTCCCGACCGCTACCCGGAGCATGGTCGCTCCGCAGGATCCCTCGCTGCCCGCGGGCTGAAGGGAGATCACGCATGGATCCCGTCACCAGTGGATGGCGGTCACCCGTCAGACGCTCGCGGACGCCGGGCAGGTGCGGGCCCTCATCGACAACCAGCTGCAGCTGATGCTGAAAGCTGGAGGAGGAGGACCAGCTCCTGAGGGGGAACGGGACGAGCCCGAACCTCTCGGGCATCTACGACCAGACGATCCAGACGCTCGACTTGACCAGCGCCACCAGTCACGGTGACCGCAACCTCGATGGGCTGCGGATCGCGAAGCGGATGGTGAAGACCGGCGCCGGGCGCGCGGTCGCGGACGCGGTGGTCGTCCACCCCAACGACTCGGCCGAGTTCGACCTCCTGGTCGACTCCTACGGGCGGTACCGGATTGGCGATCCCTTCGCCTACGGCCCCGGCCCGAAGCCGATCTGGGACATGGCCCGGGTCGAGTCGGAGGCCATCGACGAGGGCCACGCGCTCGTCGGCGCGTTCAAGCTCGGGGCCACGGTGCTCGAGCGCCAGGGCATCACGATCCTGACCGCCGACCAGCACGCAAACTTCTTCGTCCGCAATCTCCTCGTCGTGCTCGCGGAGGAGCGGCTGGGCTTCCCGGTCTACTTCCCCGCCGACTTCGTCGACGTGACCCTGAAGTCGTTCGCCTACATCGCCTAGTACCTAGTTGCGTAAGTCAGCGTAATGATGA
>JAJYJR010000487.1 GCA_021789355.1 Chloroflexota bacterium
CGATCGCCCTGACCGAGACCTCCTCGCCGATCCCCACCGCGGTGCCGGCGTACGCGGCGGGCGCGGCGAAGGACGTGGCGCTGACCGTCGTCCCGGGCTCGTTCGAGGTGACCGTCGACGTCGACGTGTCGTACGCGATCGACTGACGGTCGACGGAACGCGGTTCCGACCGCCGACTGACCACGCGACGGACGGCCGGCCCGCTCCTCGGTCGGCCGCGTCTCGGCAGGGATAGTAGGACTGACACGCAAAGAGAACGGCGGCGGACAAGGTCCGAATGTCGAGCGACCTCGACCTTCCAACGAACGGCGGCTGCCACGTGCCGATCGCTCCGGCTCGATCGCTCCGGCTCGATCGCTCCGGCTCGATCGCTCCGGCTCGCTCGCCCGGCTACATGAGATCGTTCAACGCCGCCTCGGCGCGGAGGAGCGCGCGGTGCCGGTCGGCGAGCGCGCTGCAGCCGCTGATCGCCAGCAGGGACAGCGCGTCGGCCTCCTGGTCGAATCCAACGGCGTCGGCGTCCGCGCGGACCAGCCGCTCGATCGCGCCCGCGAGTGAGCGTGCCAGCTCGTCGCCGACGCCGTGCAACTCGGCACGTCGCGAGCGAACGGTCTGCGCGGCTTCCCGGAGCAGGCTGTTCTCGCTCCGCTCCGCCTGGGCCAGGAGCTGGTCGAGGCGCGCCCCCGCCTCGCTCTCGGCGGTACGGCGCGTCTCGCGGAGTGACTCCATGCCCCGGGCAGCCTCGCCGGCACGGCGTCGCGCGTCCACGTAACGCTGCCGCGCGTCCAATCGCCCGACCCCCGAAGGTGGCGCCCGCGATCCCTGGGCTAGGAGAGCGCGGCGCAGACGTCGGTGAGCAGCTGCGGATGCCCCTCGAAGCTCGTGAAGGTGAAGCTCCCGTCGCTGGCGAACTCCTGGGTGACGACCGCGGGTCCGGCCGTCATCACCACGTTGGACGGGAACCCGTAGTCAGTGAGGTTCGGCGCCCAGAACAGTGCGCGCCCGAGGAAGGTGCCGATGGCAGTCGTGCCGTCGGGGAGGAACGTGAACGTCCCCGGTCCTCCGGCGTTCACCACGACGGTCTTCGAGGTGTCAACGTTCGTCGCGGCGAGCATGTACGACCCGGTCACGGTCAGCACCGTCGAGCCGTCGGGCAGGCTGGTGGTAGTTGCATACTCGCGGTCGGCCAGGACGTCCATGTGGACCGTGAAGTCGCAATAGGTACCGCCGGGCAGGTCGAACGGCCCTGCCGGCAGGAAGGCGCGGTGCGGGTCGCTGTTGGCGGCCACCGGCGACGCCGCGAGCAGCAGCACCGCCACGGCCAGGGCGACCCCACAGAACCCGGTCAGCCTTCGACGCATGGCTCCTCCCTCGCCCCGTCGCATTCCGGCGAACGGAGCACAGCGCGCGAGCGGTCCCGCCAGTGGCTCGGCGCGGCCCGGGCGGCCGAGGTGTGGGCCGCGTGTCGACGCCCTCGCGGAATGAACGCTGAGGCCTCAGGGCGAGCGAGACATCGTGCGGAATCCATAGAGGCGGCGGCGGGCGTGTTCATTTCTTCGGACGCCCCCGTCGCAGCCTGAGCTCGGCCGGCACGGATGGCGTAAGCCGCTTCAAGAGCTGGGTAGAGCGATCGGAGGGCGCGATAATGGGGCGTGGCCAAGCGGGTCGCCAGCCCGGTCTTCGTCGGTCGTCAGGATGAGCTCGACCGGCTGACCGCGGCGCTGGACGAGGCGGCGGGGGGCCGCTTCAGGGTGCTCGTCGTGGGAGGCGAGGCCGGCATCGGGAAGTCCCGGCTGGTGGCCGAGTTCTGCGGCCGCGCGAGCGCAGCCGGCGCGCGGGTCCTCGACGGCGCCTGCGTGCCCCTGGGCGGAAGCAGCATTCCCTACGGGCCCATCGTCGAAGCGCTCCGTCGGTTCATTCGGAGCGCGGAGCAGGCCGAGCGCGACAGCGTCCTCGGTCCAGCGATCGGCGAGCTTGCCCGCCTGCTGCCCGACCTGGCCGAGCCGCCCCGCGTGGAGCTGCGATCGACCCCGGCATGGGCGCGCGGGCGCTTCTTCGAGGCCCTGATCGGGGTCCTCGGTCGCCTGGCCGCGCGGGCACCGCTGCTCCTGGTGGTGGAGGATCTGCAGTGGGCCGACCGGGCCACCCTCGACCTGCTCGCGTTCCTCGTGCGCAACCTGCGGGACGAGCGCCTCATGCTCCTCGCCACCTACCGAAGCGACGACGTCCACCGACCGCAGCCGGTGGCGACATTCCTGTCGGAGCTCGAACGGGTGGAGCGGGCCGAGCGCCTCGAGCTGGTGCCCTTCAACCTGGCGGAGCTCCGCCAGCTGGTGGGCCTGATCCTGGGCCGCGAGCCAGACTCCTGCCTCGTGGCGAGGATCCATGCCCGCACCGGGGGCAACCCGTTCTTCGCCGAGGAGCTACTCGCCCTCGGCGACCCGACGACCTCGCTCCCCGCGTCCCTGCGTGAGGTCCTGCTGGCCCGGGTCGAGGCGCTGGCCAAACCGACGCGAGCGCTGCTGCAGGCTGCATCGGTCGCCGGGACCCGCGTCGACCTGCCGATCCTTGCCCGGGTGCAGGGCGTCGAACCTGACGCCCTGAGCCCGCTGCTCCGCGAGGCGGTGTCCCACGGCATCCTCGTGCCACTCGACGGGACTGCCGAGCGCTTCGCCTTCCACCACGAGCTGCTCCGCGAAGCCATCCACGACGACCTGCTGCCCGGCGAACGCTCGCGCCTCCATGCCAGGATCGCGGAGGCACTCGAAGCCTTCTCGGCAGGTCAGGATCCGTCGCTCGCGGCCGAGCTCGCCCACCACTGGATGATGGCCGGCGAGCTGGCGCGCGCCCTGGCAGCCTCGGTCCAGGCCGGTCTGGCAGCCAGCCAGTCCTTCGCCTTGGCCGACGCGCAGGCTCAGTTCGAGCGTGCGATCGAGCTGTGCGCGCGGGTCCCGGACGCCGCCGGCCTGACCTCGCTCGATCGGCCCGGGCTGTTGCGCCTGGCCGGGGAATCCGCCGCCGGCGCAGGCGCTTTCGATCGGGGGGCAGCGCACCTGCGCGAAGCGGTCCGAATGGTCGACACCGAAGCCGACCCGATCCGCGCCGGCTTGCTGTACGACCAGCTCGGCTATCTGGCGCTGCTCGCCGGGGATGCCGAGGGGTCGTCGGCGGCCCACCGCGAGGCCGTCCGGCTGGTGCCGGCCGAGCCGTCGACGGCGGCCCGGGCCCGGGTCCTCGAGGGCTACGCGCGGCGCCTCATGCTCGACCATCTGGCGGACGAGAGCGCTGAGGCTGCCCTCCAGGCGATCGCGATCGCTCGGACAGTGGGTGCGCCCGACATCGAGGCCGACGCACTGGCGACGCTGGGCCCTGCCCAAGCCTTGCTCGGGGAGCCGGATGATGCAGAGGCCACCCTGCACGGGGCCCTTGACCTCGCGCTGGCGACCGGGGACGTGGTCGCGACGGCGCGTGCCTGGAACAACCTCGCAAGCATCCTCGAGGGAGAGGAATGCGTACGGGAAGCGCTCGCCGCGGCCGCCTGGGAGGACGCCCACGGCCTGGACCGCTCGACCGCCGCGCTGACCCGCTACATCGCCGCGTTCGCGCTTGGTCAGCTGGGGCGCTGGGAGGAGGCCGCGGACGTTGTTGCCCAGGCCGAGCGGGGCCGACCCGAGGGAGGCGCCGCACTCCTCCTTGAGATCGCCCACGCGCAGCTCGAGACAGGCCGTGGCGAGTTCGAGCGGGCCGCGCATCGCCTGGACCGGATCGACCCGTCTGCGGGCCCCAGCGTCAGGCCCGACGCCGAGTTGCTCGCCGCGCATGCCTTGGCCACGTTGCGCCTCGCCCGCGGCGAGCTGGCCGGTGCTCGTGCGGCGGCCGACGCGGTCCTCGTCCAATGGGACGACCTCACGCTGCGCGATCGCTCCTCTCACTGCGCGATCCTGGCCACGGCGCTCCGCATCGAGGCGGATCTCGCCGGCCTCGCGGGGAGGCGACGGGGCAGCTCGCGGCTGGCGGAGGCGCGGCAGCGCGGACGCGCCACGCTCGCGCGCGCCGAAGCGCTGTCCCGGGAGCTTGCCGGACACCACGCGACGCTGTGGCGACGACCTGGCGCGGTGCTCGCGCTGTGCCAGGCCGAGTCGGCGCGTCTGGAGCAGGCCGCGAGCGAGCGCCTGTGGTGCGATGCCGCAGCGGCCTGCTGGGCCACCGGGCAGCTCTCCCTTCGCCCGTACGCCCTGCTCCGGCAGGCGGAGGCCATGCTCGCGGACAGGCGGAGGCGCTCGGAGGCGCCACCGATCCTCCAGGAGGCGTACCGAGCGGCCTTCGAGATGGGCGCCGCTCCGCTGGTCTCGCAGATCACGTCGCTGGCGCGCCGGGCGAGGATCGACGTCGGCAGGGCCGCCGAGGCAGACCGCCCTGGCGAGGTCGGCCTGGGGGGCGAACCCGGAGGCATCAGCGCCCTCTGGCTGGCCGCCGCCGAACCGGGCGGTGCCCGCGCCCCGGTCTTCTTCTGCCTGACGCCGCGCGAACGGGAGGTGCTCGGCCTGCTTGCCGCCGGTCGGACCAACCGGCAGATCGCGCAGAGCCTCTTCATCGCGCCGCGCACGGCCGGTGTCCACGTGTCGAACATTCTGGGCAAGCTCGAGGTGACGAGCCGGACGGAGGCCACGGCGCTTGCCGTGCGCCTGGGCTACGTGGAGGGCGCCGCCGGACGCGTGGATCCCGGTGAGCAGCAACGCTCGGTGCGCGTCGCGAAGCGCAGATAGGAGCGGTGAGAGAAGGAGACACAGGAGGAGGACGACCGCGACGACGCTGGAGAGGAGGCGCGGAGACCCATTCTTCTGGCTCGCGACGCGCCCAGCCGCGGCGAACCAGCCCCTCAGAGCGTGCGGGTGCGGTGGAAGATCCGTCCGGGCCCGTCGCCGAGATGCATCGCCGCGCGGGCATTCCACTGCACTCACGTGGACCTCCGGAGGGTTGGCCGTCCC
>JAJYJR010000488.1 GCA_021789355.1 Chloroflexota bacterium
CGGCGCCGTAGATCGCCGCCAGCGCGGCCACGACCACCACGGCCGCGGCGATCCGGCGGGCCGGAAATCCCGCGGACGCGCGCCGGACGCCGGGCGATCGCCGGCGGGACGCCCGACGCACCGGGAGCGTCATGGCAGTTGCTCGCAGGGGACCGTGCGCGACCCGCGTCCCACGGTCATGGCAGGTCCGCCCGGGACAGGGTGCGCCCCGGCCGGCGCCGCTCGCGGTCCAGGGCCAGCGCCAGGATGTGCCGGCACACGTTGGTGAAATCGCGGCCGCCGGCCGCGCACACGATCGGGAAGAGGCTGATCGGCGTGAACCCGGGGATGGTGTTGATCTCGTTCAGGTACAGCGTCTCCCCGGCGAGCAGGAAGTCGACGCGCGCGAAGCCTTCGCAGCCGATCGCCAGGAACGCCTCCCTCGCGACGGCGTGGATCCGTTCGCGCAGCGCCACGGGCACGTCCGCGCGCCCGGACGTCCGCGACACGCCCGTCGAGTACTTCGCCACGTAGTCGTAGAACTCGTGGCCGGGGAACACCTCGCCGGGCCCGTGGCTCTCCAGGTCCTCCGACCCGTTGCCGAGGATCGCCATCTCGAGCTCGCGGGGGTGGTCCAGGTACGCCTCCGCCACCACACGGTCGTCGAACCGGAGCGCTCCGTCCAGCGCGGCCGCCAGTTCGGCCGTGTCGCCGGGATGGTGGACGATGGTCATCCCCACGCTCGAGCCGAGGCGGGCCGGCTTGATCATCAGCCGGGGATCCGGCAGCGTGCGGGCGAAGCTGGCGAGCCCGGCCAGTGCCGCCCCGCGGTCCGCCTCGAGGGCGGCCAGCGTCACGTCGCGCCACGGGACCACGGGGAGGCCCAGGGCGGCGGCGAGCCGCTTGAAGAGGCTCTTGTCCATGCCGACGGCCGACGCGGCCACCCCGGCGCCGGTGTACACGAGGCCCGCCGCCTCGCACAGCGCCTGGACGGTGCCGTCCTCGCCGTATGGGCCATGCAGCGCGATGAACACGATGGGCGCCGGCACGTGGGCTGCGAGAATGTCCAGCGCGTGCGCCGCCGTGAAGGGGCCCTCGGCGCCGAGCGATGGCGGGTCGTCGTAGGCGGTCGCCGGAATGGACCGGTCGAGTGCAGCAGCGGGAAGCCGCCACCACGTTCCGTCGAGCCCGATCAGCCAGCCCTCGACGGGGTGCCCGGCGCCGGCGAGCGCCGCGGCGATCGCGCGCCCGGACACCAGCGACACGTCGTGCTCGGCCGAGGGGCCGCCCAGGAGCACCGCGACGGGGAGCGTCGGGGCGGCGGTCATGCGGCGCCCTCCTCCCAGCCCGACCAGTCGCCCGCGAACACGACCTCCGGCCGCAGGACGACCCCGAACCGGTCCGCCACCTCGCGCCCCACCAGCTCGGCGAGGCGGCGCACGTCGGCGGCCGTGCCGTGCCCGTCGTTCACGATGAAGTTCGCGTGCTTCTCGCTCACGCTCGCGCCGCCCACCCGGCGTCCCTTGAGCCCCGCCCGGTCGATCAGCTCCCCTGCCGAGGGCCCCTGCTCCGGGTTGCGGAACACGCTCCCCGCCGACGGGAGCCCCAGCGGCTGGTGGGCGCGGCGCCACCGTCGGATCTCGTCGAGCCGGGCCTCGATCGCCCCGGGTTCCGCGGGGACCAGCCCCAGGGTGGCCCACGTCACGATGTCCGGGATCCCCGCGCCGCGATGCTTGAGCCGGCTCTCCCGGTACGCCAGCCCCAGGCCGTCCGGGTCGAGGGCCGCCTCCGTCCCGTCGTCGCCGGAGATCACGCTCGCCTCGACCAGCACACCCCGGATGTCCGACCCGTGGGCGCCGGCGTTCGCCCAGACCGCCCCGCCGACGGTGCCGGGTATGGCCAGGGCGAACTCCACCCCCGAGAGCCCGGCCTCCTTCGCGACCGTGGCCAGGCGCGCCATCGGGACGCCCGCCTCGACCGTGATCCGGCTCCCCGCCACGCGGGCGCCCTCCGCGCGCACCTGGATCACCAGGCCCCCGATGCCGCGATCGGAGATCACGAGGTCCGATCCGCGGCCCAGCAGGAACAGCGGCAGGTCGCGCGCACGGGCGAACCGGGCGAGCCCGCGCAGCTCGAAGAGGTTGTGCGCCACCGCGAACAGGTCCGCCGGCCCGCCGACGCGCATCGTGGTGAAGCGCGCCAGCGGCTCGTCGCGCGAGGTCTTGACTCCGACGCGGCGCTGGATCTCCGTGCCGAGGCGGAGCTTCTCCTCGTCCGCGAGCCGGCGCGTCGCGCTCGTCGTCACGTCGCGGTGCCCCGCCGGCCGCGCGGCCATGCGCCCGGCCTCACGCAGCCACGCCCCGGCTGACCGCCTCGACCTCCTCGTCGGACGGGAGCGGCCGCCGGTCCGCGAGCGCGAGGACCAGCGTCGCGACTGCAGCGGCGGCACCGGGTCGGGCCAGCGACCGGCTGGCGCTGCTCATCTCGAGGTGCCGCCGCGGGTCCGCCAGGATGCCCACGGCGTCGAGGAGCGCGGTGCCGTCGAATGCCTCGTCGGCGATCACGAGCGCCGCGCCCGACTGGGCCACGGCGCGCGCGTTGGCCGCCTGGTGGCCCGCGGCGTGCGGGTACGGCACCAGCACCAGCGGGGTGCCGAGCGCGGTCACCTCCGCGATCGTGGAGGAGCCCGCGCGACCCACCACCAGGTCGGCCGCGGCGAGCGCGTCCGCCATCTCCTCGCGGAGGAACGGGTAGGGCCGGTACCGCTCCCGGAGCCAATCCGGCAGCGCCTCGCGCCGGGCGAGCGCCGCCGCGTACGCCGACTCGCCGGTGACGTGCACCACGATCGCGCGGGCCGCCAGCTCTGGCAGCGCCTGCTCGACGGCCGAATCGAACCGCTGCACGGCCTGAGATCCCCCGAAAATCAGCACGGCGCGGGCATCTGCCGGGATCTCGAAGTGGCGGCGCGCGGCCAGCCGGTCCACCGACGACAGGTCGCGAATCGGCGTTCCCGTGACGTGGCAGCGCCCGGGCAGGTGCCGGCAGGTCTCCGGGAAGCTGACGGCCAGCACGCGGGCGAGCCGGGCGATGGCCCGGACGCTGCGTCCGGGGATCGCGTTGCCCTCCCAGAGCAGAATCGGCACGCGGAGCGCCGCGGCGGCAGCGGCCACCGGGAGCGCCACGTACCCCCCGGTGGTGAAGATGGCCGCCGGGCGGAGCCCGCCCACCAGCGCCATCGCCTGCGGGAACGACGCCCCCAGCCTGAGTGGGTCGGCCAGCGCGGGCACCGAGACGTCGGCCGTGCGCAGCGACCGCAGCACCAGCCGGGTCACCGGGATCCCGGCGCCCGACACCACGCGGGCCTCCAGCCCGCGGTGGCCGCCGATCCAGCGCAGGTCAAGGCCGTCGCGATGTTCGCGCAGTGAGCGGGCCACGGCGAGCGCCGGGTAGACGTGCCCGCCCGTCCCGCCCCCCGCGATCAGGATCCGCATCGGTCCACGTTCCTCGGGGCAGTGTCTCGCGGGAGATGGAGAGCAGGATGCCGACGGCCGCGAGACTGATCGTCAGCGAAGAGCCACCGGCGCTGATGAAGGGCAGCGTGATGCCGGTAATCGGCAGCAGCGAGACCACGACGCCGACGTTGATGATGGCCTGGACGGTGATCCAGGTGGTGATGCCGGCCGCCAGCAGCCCACCGAACGTGTCGGGTGCGGCCAGCGCGACGCGGAACCCCTCGTACGCGAGGAGCGCGAAGAGCCCGATCACGACCAGCCCGCCCAGCAGCCCGAACTCCTCGCCGATGATCGCGAAGATGAAGTCGTTCGACGCGTTGGGCAGGTAGAGCCCGGACGCCAGGCGGCTCGCGCCCAGGCCGGACCCGAGGATCCCGCCCAGCCCCAGCGCGAGCAGGCCCTGGATGGTCTGCAGCCCCTTGCCCGTCGGGTCGCTCCAGGGATCGAGGAACGCGCGGATGCGTTCGAGCTGGTATGAGTTCGAGAGGATCACCAGGACCACGCCCGCGAATCCTGCCGGGACCAGCAGGAAGAACTGCCAGAGGTTGGCGCCCGCGACGAAGAACAGGATGAACGCGGTCAGGGCGATGACCCCGGTCGTCCCGAGGTCCGGCTCCTTCAGCACGAGGAGGATGTAGGGCGCCACGATCAGCAGGAACGGGAGCGTCCCGTGGCGAATACCCCCGGCCGCGGTGCCCCGGCGGGCCAGCCAGTGCGCCAGGTAGATCACCAGCGCGAGCTTGGCGAACTCCGCGGGATGGACGGCGGGCAGGGGGCCGACCTGCAGCCACCGCGCCGATCCGCCCACCCGCACCCCGATCCCGGGCAGCAGCACGAGCACCAGCAGGGCGAGCGCGGCGACGTACACGGGAATGGACGCCAGCCGCCAGTATCGGTAGTCGACCTGCATGGTCACGACCATGGCGATCACGCCCAGCACGGCCCAGACGAGCTGGGGCCCCACTACCGCGAAGGTGTTCTGGGAGAGCACGTATGCGCGGATCGCGGAGCTCGAGTACACCATGAGGATGCCGACCGCGGTCAGGGCGATGACCGCCAGGATGATCAGGTACTCCGGCTCGTGGCGCTCGCGCTGCAGGCCCACGCCACGCCCCGCCGCGGGCCGGCCCAGCCACGAGTCGAGCGTGACGCCGAGGCGGGTCCGGATTCCGAGCGCCCCCGACGCCTGGGCGCGGGCGGCACCGCGGCCGGCCGGCCCCCGTGCACCCCTCGATCCCGGCTGGCGGCCGATGCCGGGACCGCCGAGGAGCGGCCGCGGCAGTGCCGGATTGCGCCTCATGTCGCCCCCTCCCCTCGCTCGGCAGCCGAGCGCGTCCCCTCCCGCCCGGACGCCAGCGCGGATACCGCGTCCCGGAACGCGCGGCCTCGCGCCGCGTAGTCGGTGAACATGTCGAAGCTCGCCGCCGCGGGGCTCAGCAGCACCGTGGCGGCGTCGGACCCGGCCGCCGCCATCGCTTCCCGTGC
>JAJYJR010000489.1 GCA_021789355.1 Chloroflexota bacterium
GGGGCGAGAGCAGCCACAGGAGGACGAACGGCGCGGCGATCCAGCCCGCAGCCGGTTTCGCGGCGAGGACGAGGACCGCGGTGGCGGCCGCGATCGCGACGCCGCCCGCCATCTGCCGGTAGAACCCCGCGAGGTCGAGGTCGGGGCTGGCCTTGGCCTGGGCGGCGGTCGTCCATTCGAGGAGGTTCCGCCGGGTGACGTACAGCCGCGCCAGGGTTCGCAGAACAGCGTCGACCATCAGCCACGCCTGGTGCGCGAGGAGCGTGAAGCCGAGACCCACCTGGGCCGCGGCGAGGGCGGCGTCCGCGCCTGCGGCTCGCAGGTGGCTGCGCTTGGAGATGCCCTGCCGCCGCGGCGGCAGTCCTGCCAGGACGGGCAGCGCCGCAGGGACGATCACCGAAGCCAGGACGAACGCGGTCCACAGGCCGGCCGAGATCGAAGGGAGCGTCCACGCCGCAACGAGGGTAGCCAGCGTGAGCGGGGCGGACACGGTCCGGCGCAGGTTGTCCACCATCTTCCAGCGGGCGATGACGGGGATCGAGCTCCGGCGCCGCCGGCCGGTGGCGTCGCGGGCCCGTCCAAGGATCCAGGGCAGGAGCTGCCAGTCGCCGCGCGCCCAGCGGTGTTGGCGGGCCGCCGAGACCAGGTAGTTCGAAGGGAATTCATCGAAGAGCTCGACATCGGTCACCAACCCGGCCCGGGCGAAGACACCCTCGAACAGGTCGTGGCTCAGCAGCGCGTTCTCGGGTACCCGGCCCGCCATCGCCGCGCCGAAGGCGTCCAGGTCATAGATCCCCTTGCCGGTGAAGCTCCCCTCCCGGAACAGGTCCTGGTAGACGTCGGAGACGGCGGATGCATACGGGTCGATCCCGGCCGATCCGGAAAAGATGCGCTGGAAGATCGATGCCTCCCGCTCGGCCGGCAGCGTCGAGGTGACCCGCGGCTGGAGCACGCCGTAGCCCTGGGTCACCCGGCCGGCAACAGGATCGAAGGTGGGCCGGTTGAGCGGATGGGCGATCGTCCCCACGAGGCGGCCCACCGCGCCCCGGGGCAGCCGCGTATCGGCGTCGAGCGTGACCACGTAGCGCACGTCCGTCGGTGGGGTCGACGCGGGCCGCCCGGAGGTCAGGATGCGGGTCGTGGTCGAGCCGCGCAGGAGGGCATTCAGCTCGTCGAGCTTGCCGCGCTTGCGCTCCCAGCCCATCCAGCAGCCCTGGGCCTCGTTCCAGGTTCGCTTCCGGTGGAAGAGCAGAAACCGGGCACCTCCCCCGGGGGCCTCGCCGTGGCGCTCGTTGAGCCGGTCGATGGCCGCCGCCGCCGCCGCGAGGAGCTCGTCGTCGCCGGGGACGTGCTCGGTCGGGGCGTCGAGCCAGTCCGACAGCATGGCGAACCGAAGATCGCCCTCGCGGTTCCCCAGGTAGTGCACCTCCAGGTCGCCGACCTGGGCCTCGACATCCGCCTCGCTGGTGAGGAGTGTCGGCACGACGACGAGCGTCCTCAGCCGGGACGGCACGCCATCGTCAAGATCGAGCCGGGGCAGCGTTCTCGGGCCCAGCACGTGGGTGACGGTCCGGTTGACGAGGGCGATCGCGAGGTCGGAGGCCGGGGCGAGCGCGAGGATCGCGACGACGAGGATGCCTGCACCGGCAGCGCCTCCATTCCCGGACAGCAGGAGCGGTACGGCGAGGATGAGTGCCGTGACCAGCGCGAACGTCCCGAGATAGCCACTCGTGGCGCCCCGGACATAGGCGCGTCGCAGCCGGCCCGCCAGCGGCACCCGAACGTGGAGAGCGTGCTCGAACGCGAGTCGGCCATCGGAGACCAGGTAGTAGCCCGGATCCCGGCGACCAGCCGCCAGGGACGATTCGACGTCGTCCCCCGACGGCACGGCGTCCGCCGGTGGCACCGCGTCCGCCATCCCCGCGGCCATCCGGGCGACCTCGACCTCGGTCCGGCCCGAACCCCGCGCCAGCTCTTCGACAGCGTGCCGGTAGCGATCTCGAGTCGCGAAGTCCATGTCCCCGAACGAACTTCGCGCACGAAGGACCTCGTCGACCAGGCTGACGCTCTCGACGAACTGGGCCCAGTCGAACCAGGACAGGAGGCGCATGCTCGTGATCACGTTCCGGACGGTCACGTTCATCGCGGCCTGCCGCTGGTGCTCGAGGCGGACCAGCTCCTCGGCGGTGGTCCCCTGGGCCGCGAGGAGCTCCTCGAGCCAACCGAGGGCGGGTGTCACCGCCGGGTCCTGATCGCGCAGTCGCTGGAAGAGCTGAACTCGGCCGGCCCTGGGCAAGGTCGGGGCCAGGAGCCGGCGCAGCGACGCCGGGGCGACCGGTGAGCTCTCGGCGTCAAGGCCGAGGAGCCTATCGGCGAGCTCGTCCGCCTTCTGCCGTGCCGCGCGGCCTCGCACGATCTGCTCCGCCAGGCGGCGGAGGTTCTCGACCAGGATGATCCGCAGGCTGATCGCGATCGCCCAGAGCTCCCCGATCGTCAGCGGCTCGACTCGCTGGTAGGCACGCACGAAGCGGCGCAGGCTGTCCGGGTCGAAGCGGCTGTCGGTGTGCGCGACATACGCCCACGCGAGACCGAAGACCCGTGGATACCCCTGGAGATGGCCTTCCGCGATCTTGGGGAGCTCGCGATAGTAGCCCGAGGGCAGGTCGTCGCGAATCTCGCGCAGCTGCTCGTCGACGATGTGGAAATTGTCGACGAGCCATTCCGCGGCCGGCGTGATCGACCGCTCATCCTTGATCGCGCGGGCGAGCGCGCGATACGACTCGAGCAGGACACGGCCATTTTCGGCGACGCGGGGTCGGATGGCGCGTCCCCGGCCGGGCTCGCCGGTGACCGTCTGGGCGGCGGCGAGGCTCTGCGCGTGCTCCTCGAGCCGCTCCACGCTGAAGAGCTCCGCGAGGATCGGCTCTTCGAGCTCGTCCTGCGGGACATCCGGCCTGCGAACCCCGAGCGGTCGCTCGCGGAGCCCTTGGATCGGTCTCACCACCACGCTCACGGGACAGCTGGGACCCAGCTGTCCTCGCCTCGCTCCCGTGACGGGACGATGATACGGGCCGTGGGCGGGCACGCCAAGCCATCGAGTGGCCGGCAGCGCGCTGGACCCGGAACCGGATCGGGTCGCGGATCAGCGCCGCGCGTTGGCCTCCAGCTCCGCGTCACCGCGCCGCTGGCGCCGAACTTCGATGGGCTGCCTGGCGCCTTGCGCCAGCCGATACGCTGGTGACACACTCGCGCTGAGGGCAGGAGAGAAGATGAACGCGGTCGCTTTCGGGCCCGCGTCGCTGGTGGTGGCGGCCGGCGACGGGCCGGGCGGGTGAGCGAAGGGATCCACACGCGGTTCCGGCCGCCGAAGAGGCGTGCAACATCCTGGAGCCGGATCCAAACCTGCCAGTCTCTTTCCGAGCACGCGCGACTGACGCCGGGCTGCGGTTCGCCTCGGCGGGCAGGTGACCACGGGCAGGCGGCCTGATGGACATCTGGCTCGCGGCCGCCATCTTCGTTGCCGCCTACGTGCTCATCGCGAGCGAGCGGGTCGACCGCACGCTCGTCGCGCTGCTGGGCGGGCTTGCCGTGGTCGCGCTCGGCGTCATCGACCAGAGCGAGGCGTTCGAGGCGATCGATCTCAACGTCATCTTCCTGCTCGCCGGCATGATGATCCTCGCCGGCGTCCTGGGGCGCACAGGTTTCTTCGAATGGCTGGCTGTCCGGGCGGTGAAGCTCTCGCGGGGCGACCCGTTGCGGCTGCTCGTCGTCTTCGCCCTCATCACGGCCGGGCTGTCTGCCTTCCTGGACAACGTCACGACCGTCGTGCTCATCACCCCGGTGATCCTCTCGGTGGCCCGCACGCTCGGGGTCTCGCCGTCGCCCTATCTCGCCAGCGAGATTCTCGCCTCCAACGTGGGCGGGACGGCCACGCTGATCGGCGACCCTCCCAACATCCTGATCGGGTCGGCCGCCCGCCTGGACTTCGTGGCGTTCCTTGTGAACCTGGCCCCCGTGACCCTGGTCATCCTCGCGGCGGTTGTGCTGACGCTCCGTGTGCTCTTCCGAGGCACCCTGCAGGTACCCGACGAGCGCCGCGAGGCGATCCTCGAGCTCCGAGAGGGCGAGGCGATCCGAGACCCCGCGCTGCTGCGGATCGCACTGGCCGTGATCGCGGCGACCCTGCTCGGGTTCCTCCTGCACGCGGCGCTCGGGCTGGAGGCCGCCACGATCGCGCTGCTCGGCGCCACGGTGCTCCTGCTGGTGACACGGATCGACCCACACGAGGCCCTGCGCGAGGTCGAGTGGTCGACGCTCTTCTTCTTCGTGGGGCTCTTCATGCTCGTTGAGGCCGTCGTGCGAGTGGGAATCGTGGGTGGTGTCGCCGATGCGCTGGCGCGCGCCGCGGGCGGCGACCTCGGCGTGGCCGCGATCTCGCTGCTCTGGTTCTCGGCGGTCGCCTCGGCCGTGGTGGACAACATCCCGTACACCGCGACGGCCATCCCGATCGTCCAGCGGCTGACCTCGGACGGCCTGGCCGCCCAGCCGCTCTGGTGGGCGCTGGCGCTGGGCGCCTGCCTGGGCGGGAACCTGACCATCGTGGGCGCGTCGGCCAACGTGGTCGTGGCCAACCTCGCGAGGCGGGCGGGCTATCCGATCCGGTTCATGGACTTCTTCCGGTATGGGGCGCTCGTCGTCGGCGAGTCGATGGCGATCTCCACGCTCTACCTGTGGGTGAGGTACCTGACATGAAGTCGTCCTCACCCGGTGCTCTGTCGGACCGAGGCGACCGGCCGCCGAGGCGCGGCCCCGAGCCGCCGAGGCGCGGCCCCGAGCCACCGAGGCATATCCTCTTGCCGTCCAGCACAGACCGCAGAGGGACGCGTCCATGGGTGTCTCGTTCGGCTACGCGCTGATCAGCTGCGAGCGCCACCCCGCCGTCGACCGCACGGCAGGCGAGCTG
>JAJYJR010000490.1:0-3496 GCA_021789355.1 Chloroflexota bacterium
CTGCGGCTGCTCCGCGACGATCTGCGGCCCGAGTTCGAGCCGGTGGCGGTGCGGGACCCGGCCGGCCGGGGCGCTCGCCGGGAATCGGAAGGGCCGGCCGCGTGACCGTCTGGCGGGCCGTGGCGGCGCGGTTCGGCATCGGGCGCACGCCGTGCGAGGTCCATCGCTCCACGCTGCTCGAACTGCTCGACGGCTGGCCGCGAGACGAGGTCCGGATCGAGCGGGCGCTGGACCACCTCGACCGCTGCGCCGCATGCGGGCTGGAGATGGGCGAGTACGCCCTGATCCTGACGGGGCTGCGCCGCCTGGGCGCCGCGGCGAGGCGAACCGGCCCGGGAGCCGGCGGATGGAGCCGCGTGCGGGCGCGCATCCAGGCGCCGCCGAGCCGTGGTTTCCGACCGCGATGGGCGGGGATCGCCGGTCTGGTCGCGGTGCCGCTGGTGGCGGCCATGGTCGTGGTGTCCGGGCTGAGCGTCCGCGAGACGGGCCTGGATGTCGCGGGCGGAACGGCTGGACCCGCCGGCGGCGCGGCCGCTCAGGTTGCAACGCCGCCCGCCGCGGTCGCAGCGGCCGCCCTGCATACCGCGGCCCTGCAGCGCGCGTTCCGCATCTCGGACGCGGCCATGGCGCCCGACCCGGTCGAGGCGGACGCGGTCGCGGAGGTCGTGCCGTCCCAGGAAACCTTCAGCGTGCCGCGCGGGCCGCTGCCGGACGGTATGGCGATCCTGGCCGGACGCGAGGTGCCGGCGCTCGCCGCGACAGGCTTGGTCGGGCCGCCGGTCAGCCCGGCGATCGTCCCTGAATGATGGGCACGTCGATGAGTGGCCGACGCAGCACGGCGCGGAGTCCGTGAGCGGCCGCTGATCGGATGAGGTTCCCGGGCGCGCGGCCGCGGCGCGTCCCGGGACCAGTGCCCCGTTCTTCGTACGCGGCAGAGGAGGAGAAGCCGAGTGTCAACCAGACGACAGATGATGGCCGTCGTCGCCGTCGCCGGGATCGTCTTCGGGGCCTGCAGCTCCGGGGCGACCACGGCGCCTGCCGCATCGACGGCGCCTGCCGCGACCACGGCGCCGGCCTCGGCGGCCGCGTCCACCGCACCCGCCTCCGCCGCTGCGAGCGCAACCCCGCTCACCGGCGTGGACGCCGCGGTCTTCGGCACCAGCTACAACCCGGGACCCGGCCAGACGGGCGGCACCCTCGTCATGGGCGAGTGGCAGGCCGCGGCCCAGCTGAACCCGTACTACACCACGTCCGAGGCGGACATCGAGGCGAGCCTGCCGGTCCTCCGCGGCTGCGCGACGATCTCGTCCGACGGCAAGTACATCCCGGACCTCTGCGCGAGCTTGCCGTCCGTCTCGAACGGCGGGATCGTGGTCAGCGGCAGCACGTTCACGATGACGCTGAAGCTCAAGCCGAACCTGCAGTGGTCCGACGGGCAGCCGCTCACCATGAACGACCTCAAGTACACCTGGCAGTGGGCCAACGACCCGAACCAGTCCGGCTGCACCTCGTGCGGCCCGGGCACGGCATGGCCGCTGATCGACTCGATCGACGTCTCGTCTGACGGCCTGACCGCCACCGTGCACTTCAAGCAGCTCTACGGCGGCTGGCTCGGCTGGCTCACCAGCGCGATCATGCCGCAGCACTACATGTCGACCATCGCGGTCAAGGACGCCCCCAAGAAGTCCTACCCGGTCGACTCCTCGGTGGCGAGCGCGCCGTTCTCCGGCCCGTTCGTGATCACCAACGCCTCCTCGTCCGAGATCGACTACGCCCCGAACCCGCACTGGAACGGCGGCGTGGCTCCCTCGCACCAGGGCAAGCCGTACCTCGCGAGCCTGAAGTTCCAGTACTTCGGTGACATCAGCGGCGAGATCGCTGCCTTCAAGAGCGGCGCGATCGACCTCGCGTTCGACCTGCAGACCGACTCGTACCCGGCCATGAAGGACACCCCATCGAGCGTCGGCACGGTCGAGCAGACGCCTTTGTGGGAGTACGAGCACCTCGACGTCAACAACGACCCGTCCCACGTGCGCAACAACGGCCTGTGGGACGTCAACGTCCGCAAGGCGATCGCCATGGCGATCAACAAGCAGAAGATCGTCAGCACCGACTTCCCGGGCGCCAACGTCACGATCGCGTGCTCGCCGACCCCGCCCGGCATCTGGTACCACAAGGACGAGACCTGCCCGGCCTATGACCCGACGGCGGCCAAGGCTGCCCTGCAGGCGGCCGGCTACTCCATCGACTCCGCCGGCTGGATGGCCAAGGGCGGCCACGAGATGAACCTCGAGCTGGGCACCACGTCGGGCAACCCGACGCGCCTGACCGAGCTCCAGATCGTGGAGAGCAACCTCAAGGCGATCGGCGTCAAGAGCTACATCAAGACCGGCGACGCCGCGTCGGTCTTCTTCGCTGGCTGGACCGGCACCACCGCCACGACCGACCCCAGCATCTACCGCGGCAACTACGATCTCGCCGACTTCGCGTATGTCCTGACGGGCACCCCGTACGGCGACTACTTCTCGACCTACAGCTCGACCATGTGGCCCCAGCTGGGCGACCACAACGGCGGCAACGACACCCGCTTCAAGAGCGCCCAGATGGATGCGGCCCTCAATGCCCTGGCCACTGACGTCCCGCTGGAGTCCCAGATCAAGGACGCGCAGGCGGTCCAGGACGCATACGTGGCCGGGATCCCCGAGATCCCGCTCTACTACCGCGGCGGCGTGACCGGCGTCGGCGTTCACGTGGGCAACTGGCCCGGGTTCAACCCGAGCGCGCAGGGCCCGACGTGGGACGTCGAGGACTGGTACTTCAAGCCGTGATCGCAGGGGCGGGCTCCCGGCCCTGACGGGGAGCAGGCGGCGGACGCGGAATGTGACTCCGCGTCCGCCGCTCCTGTGCTAGCCTCTCCCGCACTTTCAGACCCCAGGATCCATGACCCAGTACATCATCCGTCGAATCCTGCAGGCGATCCCGGTCCTGTTCCTGATCGCGGTGGTGAGCTTCGTGCTCATGCTGCAGGCGCCCGGTGGTCCCGCCGCGCAGTTCAACCAGAACCCCCACATCAGCACCGCCCAGATCAACAAGTGGCTGCAGGACTGGTGCCTGGTACGGCAGCCCACCCTGATGGACACGATCCGGGAGTTCTTCGGCTGGCTGGGGGTCTGGAACTGCGGCGGCGGCAGCTTCCTCTCGGCGCACGGCCTGCCCAACTTCCTGCCGACCTTCCTGGGGGGCGGCACGAACGGGGTGCTGCACGGCGACTTCGGCTACTCGATGGAGACCGGCAGGCCGGTCATCTCGATGATCCTGGAGCGGCTCCCGGCCACCATCATCCTGATGGGAATCGCGTTCCTGCTGTGGGCCACCATCGCGATCCTCGCCGGGGTGATCGCCGCGGTGAAGCGCTATAGCTTCTTCGACCAGTCGGTGACGTTCGTCAGCTACGTCTTCTATTCGCTGCCCACCTTCTGGCTGGGACTCATCCTGA
>JAJYJR010000490.1:3506-4956 GCA_021789355.1 Chloroflexota bacterium
GGTCACGCTGCGCTGGTTCCCGGTGCAGGGGATCATCAACGTGCGCCAGTCCGTGGCGCCCTTCGGCACGTCGGCCTACTGGGCGTCGCTGGCGGCCAACCCACTGCCCAACCTGTGGGACATCGCCGCGCACCTGGTGCTGCCCGTGACGACCCTGATCGCGGTGAGCATCGCCGGGGACAGCCGCTTCGTGCGCTCCGCGATGCTCGATTCGCTCCACCAGGACTACGTGCGCACGGCACGCGCCAAGGGGATCGGGGAGGGCCAGGTCATCCTGCGCCACGCGTTCCGCAACGCGATGCTGCCCATCCTGACCAACCTGGCCCTGGAGATCGCGTTCCTCTTCTCGGGCGCGATCGTCACCGAGACCGTCTTCTCCTGGCCCGGCATGGGCCGCCTCTACTACGAGGGGGTCACCGCCCGGGACTACTTCCTGCTGATGGGCATCCTCTTCATCGGCTCGGTGCTCGTGGTCTTCATGAACCTCGTGGCGGACGTCGCGTACGCGTTCGCCGACCCCCGCATCCGCTACGACTGACGAAGGCAGACGGGCATGGCCATCCCCACCGGCCCCACCGTGGGTCCGCTCACCGGCGCCGCGCCGGCCGACGTCGCGACCGCCGACGTCGAGGTCGCGCTCGAGTCGCTCGGCCAGTGGCAACTGGCCTGGCGGCGCTTCCGGCGCCACCACATGGCCATGGTGGGCCTGGGCTTCTTCATCTTCATGGTGCTGGTCGCGATCTTCGGACCGATCATCCTGCCCTACAATCCCCTGAACATCCCGGGATCGCCCGTCCCGGGCGGGACGCCGCCCAGCCTGGCCCACCTCTTCGGCACCGACGACACCGGCCGCGACGTGTTCACCATGGTGGTCAACGGGGCGCGCATCTCGATGGCGATCGGCGGCTTCAGCATGCTGATCGCGGGCCTGGTGGGGGTCTCCCTCGGCGCGATCTCCGGCTACTTCGGCGGCTGGGTCGACAACGTGATCATGCGCATCGTGGACACCTTCTTCGCCATCCCCCTCCTCTTCGTGATCCTGGTCGCGGCGCGCTTCTTCGGCGAAGGCCAGGTGAGCTCGCTGATCCTGATCTTCGGGCTGCTCTCCTGGCCCCTCATCGCGCGCCTGGTGCGGGCGTCGTTCCTGTCGCTGCGCGAGGCGGACTTCGTGGAGGCGGCGCGCGCGGTGGGCGTCAGGGACGGGCGCATCACCTTCCGCCACATCCTGCCGAACGCCATCGGACCGGTCATCGTGGCCATGACGCTGATCATGGCCTCCAACATCGTGCTGGAGGCGTTCGTGAGCTATCTCAACTTCGGCATCAGCCCCGACCAGACGAGCTGGGGCAATGCCCTCGCCAACGCGCAGAGCGCCCTCGGGCTGGGCAACTGGTGGTGGGCCTTCTTCCCGGGCATGGCCATCGCCGTGACGGTGATGTCGATCAACTTC
>JAJYJR010000491.1 GCA_021789355.1 Chloroflexota bacterium
TCTGGGCGTTCGCCTACAACGTCGCGCTCATCCCTCTCGCCGCAGGCGTCTTCTATCCCTTCACGGGGATCCTGCTCGACCCGATCCTCGCCGCCGCGGCGATGGCGCTCTCGAGCGTGACAGTGGTGTCGAATGCGCTCAGGCTGCGCCGCTTCCGGCCGTCCTCGGTCGCGGCCGCGGCCGGGCTCGCGGGCCTGCAGGCGACCGCCGCGTCCCGCTGACGACCCGCCGACCGCCGATGGCCGATGGGTGCGCCCCGCGGGACCTCGAGTCAGGGACCGGTCATCTCCTGGCGGTGTGCGGCCGCGTCTCACCGCCTTCTCAGCGACGCTTCACGCCCGTCTCCGAAACGGTGCGTAGGGTCCACCTCGAGCCGCTGCAGGCGGCTCGGGCCGAAGAAGGAGACAGTTCACGTGGACCTCGGTGCGTTCGTGCCGATCCTGCTCGGGATCGGCTTCGTGGTTCTCATGTTCCGCATGCACGGCTCAGGTCACGGGATGCACGGCGCTTCGGGCGCTGGGCACGCCGGCCATGGATCCGCTCCCGGGAGTGCGCACGGCGGGTCAGCATCGTCGGCCGCAGAAGCCGGCTCAGCCAGCGACCACGATGGGACCTCGATGGGGGGGCAGGACCTGCATCGAGATGGACACGGACGGCGCGGCTGCTGAGGGGACACGCACACTGACCTCGGCGGCCACGCGGCCGGCGCGAGCTGGTGTACCTACGACTAGCATGTAGTACCGTGTCTGGCGTGGAAGATGGACCCATCGTCGTACCCAACGAGCTCTGGACGTCGAGCAACCCGGCCGCCTACGGCGGGGGTCGTCCGGCGGCCATCACGCACCTCCACGATCTCGAAGAGATGGGGGACAGCGGCGACAACGGCCGCTGGGGCGCCCTCCAGGTCATCCCCTCGAACGCGGACGTCCTGCTCGACTACCTGCGCATGAACAGCCTCTGGCCGTTGCTCTCGGGCCTGTCGTGCTGCGCCATCGAGATGATGTCGGCGGCCACCAGCCGCAACGACATGGACCGCTTCAACATGTTCCCGTTCCGCGCCAGTCCGCGGCAGGCGGACGTCCTCATCGTGGCCGGCACGCTGACGACCAAGATGGCCGGCCCGCTGCTGCGCCTGTGGGAGCAGATGCCCGAGCCCAAGTGGTGCGTCGCGATGGGCGACTGCACCTGCTCGGGCGGGCGCTTCAAGCGCTCCTACTCGGTCGTGCAGGGCATCGACCGCATCATGCCCGTCGACGTGTACGTGCCCGGCTGCCCGCCGCGCCCGGAGGGGCTCATCTACGGGATGATGAAGCTCCAGCAGCTGGTCAACGAGCGCCGCGGCCGCTGGGCGGAGCGCGCCGTGGGACCCACCGTCCCGCGGTCAGACCGAGGACTCCTGGCAGCAGCTCCGGGGGCCGCCTCTGCCGCGCCGGCGGAAGGCTGACGTGGCAGCCCCCACCTGGGGTCTCCTCGTCCCGCATCTCATGGCCTGGCCGTGATGAACCCGTGGCGGTGAACGACCAACTCGCCGTCACGCTGCTCCTGCTCCTGCCGCTCGCCGGCTTCGCGTTCACCGCCCTGTTCGGGCGCCGCATGGCCGGGCGCTCGTGGATTGTTGCCGTCGCAGCGATCATCCTGACCTGGGGGATCGCGATGGCCATAGCCTACCGCGCGCTCACCGGCCAGTACGGCCCCGATGGCCTCCAGTTCACGCTGTACCGGTGGATCCCGACGGGCCCACTGGGGAGCCGCCCGTTTGGGGTCGACCTGAACTTCGCCGTCGACGCGCTGACCGCGATGCTCCTGATCGTGGTCACCACGGTCGGCATGCTCGTGCACGTGTACTCGATCGGGTACATGGAGCACGACCCCGGGAAGTGGCGCTTCTTCGCGTACCTGAACTTCTTCATGTTCAGCATGCTGCTGCTGGTGCTGGCGGGGAACTTCCTGTTGCTGTTCGCAGGGTGGGAGTTGGTCGGGCTCTCGAGCTACCTGCTGATCGGGTTCTGGTACCGCCGCCGCAGCGCCGCCCTGGCCGCCAAGAAGGCGTTCCTGGTCAACCGTGTCGGCGACGTGGGGTTCATCCTGGGCATCTTCGCGATCGCGACCACGGTGGGCTCACTCAACTTCGCCGATGTCTTCACGAAGCTGCCCCAGCTGGTCGCGAGCGGACAGATCCCAGCCTGGCAGATCACCGGCATCGCGCTGCTGCTCTTCTGCGGCGCGATCGGCAAGAGCGCGCAGTGGCCACTCCACGTCTGGCTGCCGGACGCCATGGAGGGGCCCACCCCCGTGTCTGCCCTCATCCACGCGGCGACGATGGTCAACGCGGGCGTCTATCTCGTCGCCCGCGCCAGCCCGATCTTCAGCCTCGCGCCGGACGCGATGGTGGTCGTGGCCGCGATCGGCATCTTCACCGCCATCCTGGCCGCCTCGATCGCGCTCACCCAGACCGACATCAAGCGGGTGCTCGCCTACTCGACGCTCTCCCAGCTCGGCTACATGTTCGCCGCGCTCGGCGTGGGGGCGTACGCGGCGGCGATCTTCCACCTGCTCGCGCAGGGCTTCACCAAGGGCCTGCTGTTCCTCGACGCTGGCTCGGTGATCCACGGGGTCCACGACGAGCAGGACATGAACAAGATGGGCGGCCTGTGGCGCAGGATGCCGCTCACCCACGCCACGATGCTCGTCGGCGCGCTGGCCATGGCCGGGCTGCCACCGCTGGTGCCGTTCTTCAGCAAGGACGAGATCCTCGGCGCGAGCTTCCGCAACGGCTTCTACTGGGTCTGGGCGGTGGGCGTGCTCGTGGCGGGCATGACGGCGTTCTACATGTTCCGGCTGATGGGCAAGACGTTCTACGGCCCCAGCCACGTGGACGAGCACGTGCATCCGCACGAGGCGCCGCGCTCGATGTGGGTCCCGCTCGTCCTGCTCGCGATTCCTATCCCGCTCCTGGGAATCGCCGTCGGCTGGCCGCCGGAGTCCGGGCTCATCCATCGGTGGCTCGAGCCGGTGTTCGCTCCGGCTGAGGCCACCCTCGGCCTGCGCGGCCGGCCCTTCGAGCTGCTCGGGGTCGACGGTGCCCTGGTCCTGGCCAGCCTCGCCCTGGCGACACTCGGGCTGCTGCTGGGGATCCGGCTGTTCGGCCTGCGTCTCCCCGGGCGGGACGTCGCGCCCCAGCCCTCCGTCGTGGAGGCGGGCACCCGGCGCCTGCGCCCGCTGTACATCGCCTCGTTCAACAAGTGGTGGTTCGACACGCTCTACCACGGGCTGTTCTTCGTGGCCGGCGGCGCCGTGGCGCGCGCCTCCTGGTGGTTCGACGCCCACGTCATCGACGGCATCGTCAACGGGGTGGCCAGCGTCACCCAGTTCTCCGGGCGCGAGCTGCGCCAGATCCAGACCGGCCGGGTGCAGAACTACGCCCTCGGGATCGCCCTCGGGCTGATCGTCATGGCCGCCGGCTTCCTGTGGATTGCCGCAAGCCGATGATGGGACCTCCCGGCATCGACGCGGCCGAGGCCGGGAGCATCTCCATGGTCAGGCGTTCAGCGAATGTACCCCGGGGCCCAGCGGCTGCCGCCACCGGGACTGTGCCTGAACCCACTGAAACCGCTCTCCCCCTCAGCCATGTCGGCGGGGTCGGGGCGGGAGGACAATCCGCCCTTGCCCTGGTCGCCCCGCCATTGGGCCAGGTTCCAGCGCGGGGCGTCCGGTTCGTCCGGGATCGGGTCGGTACCGGCCCACTGGTACCGGCTCCACTCGTGGTATGCATGACGGGTGTTGATTGTCATGGCAGGACCTCCTTGTCCGTGTACACAGGAAGGGTCGCCGTACCGACTGAGAGGGCCGTGATGATGGGATGACACGCGGCTGTGAAACCGTCGCCCGCCCGCTCGTGGCAGGCCGCGAGGATCGACGTGGCCTCACGGATGCGTTGTCGCCAGGAGGAGTGCCATCGGGCTCGGGTTTCAGGCCGGGGGCAGCGTGGGTCTGCTCGTTGACTGGCCGTTCTTGCGCAGGACTCTACCGACGGCATGAATGTCGTGACGCTGACGTCCGTCGGCGGTGGAGGCCGCGCACGGCGCAGTTGCTGCTCGCGCTCGACGCGCTTGCTCCGCCCGCGGGCGCCCTCGCGAGCAACCTCGTTGGGCCGCCAGCGGGCGTGCTGGGGCCGTTGCTCGGGGTCTTCGGCGGGCGTCTTTCTTGCGATCGGCGCGGGGCATCTGCTGCCGGAGGCACAGCATCAGCGTCAGGCGGATGCGCGGCGCGCAGTATCGGCTTCCGGGAGGCCGGACAGTCCTGTGCCTGTTTGCCGTCGTCCACGGGTGTGACTCAGCGCGGTTACATGCCTGGCTCATCGGAATCTCAACCAGACGCGCTCCAATGCTCGGCATGAGGCGCGAACCCCCCGTACTCGGCTATCCCGTCTGCACGGTGCGGCCCCTGCCACCAACCCGGCCGTGGCGGCCGGCCCGCCCGCCGGCCGCCTACGACCCGGTCTGGCGCCTTCCCGACGCGCTGGAGATCCTGGCGGCGCGGATGCGCGCGGCGATCACCGAGCGTGGGGACGCGCCGCCGGGCAGCGAACAGTACCGGCGCGCCGACGAGCTCGTCGGCTATCTCAATGAGCTCTACCTCCGGCTCCAGCGGCGCATCGAGATCCCGCGCGAGCTCTGGCGCCTGGGCGGAGGAACGCCGGTGCGGGATTCCCGCTCGCGCCTGCCGCGCACGCGATGACGACCGCCGAGCGCCGGCTGCAGTCGCGGAGCCGCCATCGCCGACTGGCCCGCACCGCGGGCGGGATCCTCCTGGTCGACGGGTTGCTGCGGATCGCCGGGTGGCGGGCTGCCTTCCGGCTCCCGGGCTTCTCCGCCCGCCTCCTCGGTTGCGTTGAGGCCGTGCTCGGGCTGACCGTGCTCGACCGCGCCCCGATCGAACCGGCGGCGCTGT
>JAJYJR010000492.1 GCA_021789355.1 Chloroflexota bacterium
CGAGGAACATGCCAATCCGCATGTTGGTGAGGCGATCGCGCACGTACGCGGCCGCGGCCCCCGAGCTGGTGGCGATCACCGAGATGATGCTGGCCCCCACCGCCTGGCGGATGTCGACGCCGAAGACAACCGTCAGCACCGGGATGACGATGATTCCACCACCGACGCCGGCCAGGGCGCCGATCAGGCCCGCGGCCAGACTGGCCCCGAAGATCAAGACATCGTTCGATACCGTCATGCCGTCACAACTCTATAGGGAAGCTCGCTCGCCTGCCGGTGCGCACCGTGCCGCCTGGCTCGAGCGCTCACCAGCGATGGTAGGCGGGGTGGTCGGGACCAACGGCGACGAAGGTCCCACGGAAGCTGACGCAGACCTCGCCGCCGGCCTCGATCGTCGACTCGACCGTGGCGCGATCGGCGGACAGTTCGACGACATGCGCGCGCAGCCGTAGGGGGCCGAGCCGGGTCGGCGTGGGGCGTCGCATCCGCACCGTGTACTCGGCCGTCACTGTGGCCGGCAGGTGGTCGGAAGCGGCCGCCCGCATCAGGGCCACCGCGGCCGCCCAGTTGCTGTGACAGTCGAGCAGGGTGCCGATGACGCCGCCGTTGAGCGCTCCGGGGAACGCCTCGTACCTGGTCTCCGGCCTCCACTCCGCGACGATCTCGTCGCCCCGTTCGAAGCTTCGGATGTGGAGTCCAGCGGCGTTGGCCGGGCCGCATCCGTAGCAGACGCTCCGGGGGGCCAGCAGCTCCTGCAGGCTCTGCGCCGCGTCCGTCTCGGTCATTGGCCGGAGTGTACGCGCGGATCCGCTCCCGGGACCGGACAGTGAACCCCGCGGCCACGACCAGGCACGGGCGGTGGATGGATCGGGCCATGTGCAGTACCGTGCGCGGATGCGGCGCACGCTCCCTGACCTGGGCCCTCGCGGCGAGGGCTGGGTCGCCCTGCAGGGCATCATCTTCCTGGCCATCTTCGGCGCGGGGTGGCTGGGCCCGGCGTGGTCCGGGGCGCCCCGGCTCGCGGGCGCGGCGCTCGGGATCGCGTCCATCGCGGCGGGCGGGTCGCTGGCCCTCCGAGGAGTCATCGACCTCGGGGAGAACCTGACCGCCGTCCCGCGGCCCAAGGAGCGTGCCCGGCTGGTCGAGCGCGGTGCGTACCGGATGGTCCGGCACCCCATCTACGGCGGGCTCGTGCTGAGCGCGATCGGCTGGGGCGTGGCCATGGCGGCGCCGCTCGCGGTCGCGGGCGGGGCGTTGCTCGGCGTGTTCTTCGATCTCAAGTCGCGCCGGGAGGAAGCGTGGCTGGCCGACCGGTACGCCGGGTATCCCGCGTATCGTGCCCGGACGCGCAAGCTGTTTCCCTGGATCTACTGATCGCCCCCGTAGCTCGCGATCGCCCCCACCATCAGGTCCCAGAAGCGCGGCGCGTCGAGCCTCGTGCCCACCAGCACGTTCTTCGGCAGCCCGAGCACGTCATGGAGATCCACCACCGTGCGCCCGTAGCTGAACTCGGCGTGGGTCTCGATGTCGACGTGCGCCGGCTGCGTCTCGACCAGGGTCGGGTCGATCACCCAGGCCACCGCCGTCGGGTCGTGGAGCGGCGGCCCGTCGAAGCCGTGGAGCTTCCGGTAGGTGCTCGCGAAGAAGCGCAGCATCTCCACCGCGAAGTCGCCGAGCGGGGTGTGCAGGTCGGCGAAGCGCGCGATGATGTCCGGGGTGGCCTTGGCCTGGTGCGTGAGCTCCAGGCCGCACATGGTGATGGGGACCCCGCTCTCGAAGACGATCCGGGCGGCCTCGGGGTCGACCAGGATGTTGAACTCGGCCGAGGGCGTCTGGTTGCCGAACCCCCACGCGCCGCCCATCAGCGCGATGTGCCGGATGCGGGGCAGGATGCGCGGCTCGCGGCGCATGGCCAGCCCGATGTTGGTGAGCGGCCCGGTGGGGACCAGCATGACGTCGCCGTCCGACCCGAGGAGCAGCTCGATGATGAGATCGACCGCGTGGCGGGGGTCGAGCGGGACATCGGGCTCGCCGGCGAAGGTGGGCCCCTCGAGCCCCGAGTCGCCGTGGATGTTGGCGGCGATCCGCTGCGCCCGCACCAGCGGTCGATCGGCGCCGGCCGCGATGGGCACCCCGCGGATCCCCGCCCGGCTGCACACGCGCCGCGCGTTGAGGGTGGTCTTGGGCAGGGTCTGGTTGCCCGCCACGGTGGTGATCGCGAGCAGCTCGATCGCCGGGGACGCGTTGGCCAGCAGGATGGCCATCGCGTCGTCGTGGCCGGGGTCGCAATCGAGGATGATCTTCTGGGGCACCGGGCCGGCTCCTTTCGTGGCGAGGTGATCGTCCATTTCGACTCGACCGGCCCATTCTGGGGCCCTTGCCGGCCCGCTGGCTGCGGTTGAAACGAGGAGCGCTGATGACGGGCGAGACGGTAAACACTCGCGATCTGACAGGACCCCGCCGCTCGATGCCTGCCGGCGTCGCGTCGCTCCTCCGTGTCACCCCGGAGGTCGCCGACGCCCTCCGCCACGGGCGGCCGGTGGTGGCGCTCGAGTCGACGCTGATCACCCACGGCTTCCCGTACCCCGAGAACCTCTCCATCGCCCGGGACAGCGAAGCGGAGGTGCGCGCCGGAGGGGCCGTGCCCGCCACGGTCGCCATCCGCGACGGCCTGCTGCTGGTCGGGCTGGAGGACGCGGAGCTCGAGGCGCTGGCGACCGCCACCGGGGTCGCCAAGGTCGCCCGACCCACGCTGGCCGCCGGCATCGCGCGGGGGGGCTGGGGCGCCACCACCGTCTCGGCGACGATGATCGCCGCACACGCGGCGGGCATCCGGGTCTTTGCCACCGGCGGAATCGGTGGCGTGCACCGGGGAGCCCTGGTGAGCCCGGGGGGCGGATCCGGCAGCCTGGACATCTCGGCCGACCTGGACGAGCTGGCCCGCACGCCGGTCGCGGTCGTGAGCGCGGGGCCCAAGCTCATCCTGGACGTCCCGCTCACGGTCGAGGCGCTGGAGACCCGCGGCGTCCCGCTCGTGACGATCGGCGGGGACGAGGTCCCCGGGTTCTGGGCCCGCCGGAGCGGCGTCCGGTCGCCCCTGGCCGTCGCGTCACCCGAGGAGGCGGCGCTGATCGCCGGGACCCACCTCGGCCTGGGCCTGGGGTCGGGTCTGCTGGTGTGTGTTCCCGTCCCCGCCGGCGACGAGGTGCCGCGCGAGCGGATCGAGCCGGTGATCGAACAGGCGAGCGCGGAGGCGGCGGCCGCCGGGGTGCACGGGGCCGAACTCACCCCGTGGCTGCTGGCACGGATCGCCGACCTGACGGACGGCGCGTCGGTGCGGGCCAACGTTGCGCTGATCCGCAACAACGCCCGTACTGCGGCGCGGCTGGCGGTCGCGCTCGCCTCCTGATCCGCGAGCGGGCCTCTCCGTCCGGCCTGTCTGGACCGGGCGCACCGGCACGCCCAGCCCTGACGCCGCGGTGGACGTACCGGCGCCCATGCGGCAGAGTGGCACGGTGATCCGCGAGGAGACCGCGCCAACCGGCGATCCGACCGGCCCGTCCGGCGATCCGGTTGACCCGACCGGCGATCCGGCCCCGCCCGCAGGCGTTTCGCCAGGGCGCGAGCCGTCACGTCCGGGCCGGGCTGTCGTTCATATGGCCGATGGAGACGCGATCGAGGATCTCGTGCTGCGTGCCCGCACCGGCGATGCGGACGCCTTCGCGGGCCTCTACGACCTGTTCGCCCCGCGGCTGCACCGATACATCCGCTTCCGCGTGCGTGAGCCGAGCGACGCGGAGGACCTCGTGCAGCGTGTGTTCGTGAGCGTCCTCGAGGCCATGCCACGGTACGAGCAGCGCGGCGTGCCGTTCGCGGCATGGCTCTTCCGGCTCGCCCACAACGCGGTCATCGACTTCGCGCGGACCACCCGGGAGCACCGGCCGCTGGACAGCATCGCGGACAGCCCGGCGGACGCGCCCGGGCCCGCCGAGGCCGCCGTCCGTTCCTCCGACCTCGCGACCCTCGACGCGGCGATCCGCACCCTCACGCCCGACCAGCAGCAGGTCATCGCCTGCCGTTTCTTCGCCGGCCTGAGCTCGGCCGAGACGGCCAGGGTCCTGGGCAGGCGCGAGATCGCCGTGCGCGCGCTGCAGTTCCGGGCGCTGGGCGCACTCCGCCGCCGGCTCGCCGGGACGCTCGATCTCGACCGTCTCCCGCTCGGCGAGGCGTCGGAATGAACGGGGAGGCGCGGCGATGAGCAGCCTGCGGCCACCGTGGCGACCGGGCGCCAGGAAGCCTGACGCCCGGCAGCGTGACGCCGGGCAGATCCGCCCCGGGGCCGTCAGCAGCCCCGTGGAACGCGCCCTGGAGCAGTACGCCCGCGCCGAGCTCGAGCCGGATCCGGCCTCGCTCGCCCGAGGACGCGCGGCGATCGTCGCCCGGTTCGACCGCGCCGCGGCCGCCTGGGGTCCCACCACCGACGCTCGACCCGCCGGCGCGACAGACGCTGTGGCGGCGGGCCCTGGGGCCCGTGCGGGCGCCGCTGCCAAGCGCACCTGGCCATGGTCCGGCGCACCGCTCCGGGTCCGCATGGCGGCGGCGCTGGCTGGTGCGGCGCTGGTGGTCTCGGGTGCGGGCGCGGCGTTCGCGACGAGCGGGCCCGGGGGGCCGCTCTACGCCACGCGCCTGGACATCGAAACCTTCACCCTGCCCCCCGCCGGCTCGGCGGCGTGGTTCAACGCCGAGACGGGCCGGCTGGGCGCCCGGCTGAGCGAGGCCGAGAGCGCCGCCGGGGCCGGCAACGCGAACGCGGTGGAGGCGGCGGTTGGCGCGTACCGCTCGATCCTCTCGCAGACAGTCGCGGCTGCGGACACCTCGGCGCCCGGGACCGTGCCGCCGGGCCTGACCCGCGCGCTCGATCGGCACGCGGAGCTGTTGTCG
>JAJYJR010000019.1 GCA_021789355.1 Chloroflexota bacterium
CCGGATGCCGCAGCAGCCGACTGCGAGGCTGCGTCTCCAACGATCCACCGACGCGACGTGCTCGGTGGGCTGATTCACGAGTACGAACTCGCTGCCTGACCAACCGACTACACGGGCCGGACCGACGACCGGCATCACATCGTCTGCTACACAACCTGCCACCACGCACCACCAGCCCCACCCGCGCCAGTCCACCGCTCCGCCTGTCCCCAACTCCTCATCACCCATGCCGACGGTGCCAACCCCGCTTGTTGGACCCTTCACGGGTCTCCGCGGTGGTCGCCAGAAGGGCAAGAAGGTCTTGGTCGGCGTGGCAGTCGAGCTGAGGGAGCCACATGGTCTTGGACGGTGCCGCATGGGTGTGCTCCACGACGGATCGGCCGATTCGCTCGTGCCGTTCGTGACGGAGAACGTCGAAGAGGGAACGACGGTCATCACCGATGGGTGGCCGAGCTACAACGGCGTCGTAGGGCTCGGATACCTCCACGAGCCGCGCAGCCAACGCGCGGCGAAGGCACGTGGAGAGGACGTGGGCGCTCTGCTCCCCGGCGTGCACCGCGTCGCGTCGTTGTCCAAGCGCTGGCTCGCGAGTACGCACCAGGGCCGTTTCGATCCCGGGCATCTCCCCGGCTACTTGAACGAGTTCGTGTTCCGCTTCAATCGCCGGCGCTCCCAGAGCCGGGGGCTTCTCTTCTTCCGTCTCCTTGAGCTCGCTGTCGACCACGATCCCGTCCGCTACCACGACGTCGCGATCGGCGGACGACCTCGCAAGGTCATGCCGTCACCCCCACAGAAGCGGGGGCACCCGCCCAGCCTCGAACGGCTACCGGCCGATCGTCCTTGGCGGATCGCTGACCTGGGCAACTCCGGTTAGATGGAGAACCCTAAGACCGGTAAACGTGGTGCGCGATTCGCGGATTCGCGAGCAAGGCCATCTTCCCTGGTCACGGTCGCAATCGAGTATTCGGCACCCACACGCTCAGTCGACGACGGTGTCCCGAGCGACGATCTCCCAGGTGCGGAGCTCGGACCGGATCGCGTCCAGGTGGGCGGCGATGGCGTCTACGGCGTCTGTGCCGAGGGGGAGCCGGAGCGGGGTTTGCTCGGCATCGAGGGCGGCGCGTATGGCGTGCGCGGCCTTGGTGGGGTCGCCGGGTTGGGCGCCATCTCCCGTCTTCACCATCTCCCGAGTCATCCCGACCGAGCCGGAGTAGGCATCGCTCGTATCGCTCTCACTTGCGCCGGCGAACAACCCGGTCCGGAAGGCTCCGGGCTCCACGATCAGCACCTTGATCCCATGGGGCCGGACTTCATCGGCGAGCGCCTCGGAGAGCCCTTCAAGGGCAAACTTCGTGGCGCTGTAGGCCGAGAACCCGGCGAAGGACAGCTGCCCGCCCATGCTGCTCATCTGGACGATGGCACCTGAGCGCCGCGCTCGCATGTGCGGAAGCACCGCCCGCACCAGCGCGGCGGGCCCGAAGAGGTGCACCTCGAACAACGACCGCAGCTCGGCGTCGGTGGTCTCTTCGACTGCGCCCACGTGCGTGCGTCCCGCGTTGTTGACGAGCACGTCGATGCGGCCGTGCCGGCGGATCACCTCTGCCACCACCTCGTCGATCCGCTCGTGGTCGGTCACGTCCAGGCGGACCGGATCGACCTGGTCGGGGTAGCCGGTCACAAGATCGTCGAGCGAAGAGGTCCGGCGGGCGGCGGCTACGACAACGTCGCCCGCCGCGACCGCTGCCTCGAGGAGGGCGCGGCCAAACCCGCTGCCCGCTCCCGTGACGAGCCAGACCTTCGGGGTCCCCTCCGTCGTCTGCCGAGCGGTCCTTCGCATTGGTTCGCTGTCCATGACGCCATGGTGCGGGTGCAGGGTTGCCATGTCCAATACCTGCTGTGATAGCCATTGGTTATGGATGTCCACGCCCGCGACCTGCGGTACTTCGTGGCCGTCGCCACCGAGCTGCACTTCACGAGGGCGGCGGAGCAGCTCTACGTCTCCCAGCCCGCCCTCTCCAAGCAGATCCGCATGCTGGAGCGCACGCTCGGCGCGGCCCTGTTCGAACGGGACAAGCGCGAGGTTCGCCTCACCCCCGCCGGCCGGGTCCTTCTCCCCCACGCACGCCGAGTCCTCGAGGCTTGGGACACCGCGTGCGCCGCCATCGAGGAGGTGAAGAAGACCCAGCAGTCCACGCTCGTCGTCGGCATGAGCACCGCCCCCGGCCGAGGTGGCTTGCTTCCCGCCATCCGCTCCCGGTTCAGCCTCGACCATCCAGACGTGACCATCACCCTCCACCAGGTCGGCTGGGCCGACCCGACCGCAGGACTCGCCGACCGGACGAGCGATGTCGCGTTCGTCTGGCTGCCCATTCCGCAGCCCAGCCGTTACCGATGGACGGTGGTGGTCGAAGAACCCTGCCTCGTGGCGATGACCGACCGGCACCGTCTTGCCGACCGGAGCTCGGTCGACTTCGACGACCTGCTGGACGAGCCCTTCCTCGCTCTCCCCGAGAGCGCCGGTCCGCTGCGCGCCTACTGGCTGGCCGTCGACCACCGCCACGGCCGCACCCCGATCGTCGGCGCCGAGATCACCAGCGCCGACGAGACCTACGAGTCCCTCGTCGACGGTCGAGGGATCTGCTTGCTCGCAAGCGGCAACGCGCCCTCGGTCACTCGCGGCGGCGTCGTCACCCGCCCCGTCAACGGTCTTCCTCCCTGCCAGCTCGCCGTTGCGTGGCGGCGCGACCAGGATCACCCGCTCACCGCGGCGTATGTCGACTGCGCCCGCCAGGTCACCGGTCGATCGTCGTGACCAGTGCATCGTCGGGGTGGACAGCGGAGCGTGGCGTCGGGTCGGGGCTGGCTCCAGCCTTCGTTCACCGGCGCGCCGGTCCGCTCCACGGAATGGCAGGCCCGCCGCGGGTGTTTGGACGAAGCATGGAGAAGCCGGGCAGCGCAGGGATCTGGGTACGCCACTCCAACGTCGGCCCGGAGGTCGCAGGCGAGCTGGAACGGCTCGGCTACTCGACGCTGTGGCTCGGTGCATCCCCTCCCGCCGAGCTCGACGTGGTCGATCCCCTGCTCGGGGCCACCGAGACCCTGGTCGTCGGCACCAGCATCGTGAACATCTGGACGGCACCCGCCAAGTCGGTGGCCGAGTCGTTCCACCGCCTGGAGGCGAAGTACCCGGGGCGGTTCGTTCTCGGGATCGGCGCGGGGCACCGGGAGAACGAGGCCGACTACCGCAAGCCCTACGAGGCACTGGTCGACTACCTCGACGAGCTCGACCGAGCCGGCGTGCCGGTGCAGCGCCGAGCCCTGGCCGCGCTCGGACCGCGTGTCTTGGACCTGGCCCGCACACGCAGCGCCGGCGCGCTCCCCTACCTCGTCACCCCCGAGCACACCCGCAGCGCCCGCGCCCGACTGGGGCCCGGTGCGCTCCTCGTGGCCGAGCAGAAGATCGTCGTCGACGCTGACCCTGACCAGGGGCGCCGGATCGGCCGGGAACGCGTCGGCCCCTACCTGCGCCTGTCGAACTACGTGGCCAACCTTCGCCGGATCGGCTTCGACACTGACGACGTCACCTTGCCCGGTAGCGACCGGCTCGTCGACGCCTTGGCCATCCACGGCGAACCCGAGACGGTCGCGGACGGGCTGCGCGCCCACCTCGCGGCCGGCGCGAACCAGGTCGCGATCCAGGTGCTCTCCGGCGACGACGACATCCTGCCCGGGGCGCGAGCACTGGCCCAACTGCTCTGATCTGATCAGACGGGCATCCGTGACATCACGGCTCAGCGGGGGCACTACCCACGGGTCATCCGGGGCTCGTACCATCGATAGGTGCCCTTGACTGCGGAGCAGTGGCGCCGGCTGGCTCGGTCCTCGCCGTGGAGGTGGTCGACGTTGCGGTTCGTCAACCGTTGGAACGGGCCGTCTCCCGCTGGCTTGCCGGCGGTGCGGGCGTGGTTGCGCCGCCCCGACCTGCTCCGAGTCGAGCGCCTCGACGGCACCTTGGAGCTGGTCGTGCGCGAGGAGCGTCCTCGTTCGGCGGGGATGGCGCTCACTGTCGAGGGGGGTCGACCGCTCCCGCCTCGCCCGATGCCTGGTGCCGTGCGACCCGTCTACGACGTCGACGGCCTGGTCGAGCAGCGCCCTGAGGACGTCGACTGCGACGACCCCATATACCAGAGCTACGACTGGGTGGCGATGCTCGATCCCGTCGAGCTGTCCGTCGGCGTGGCCATAGAAGCGGTCCGAGAGGTCTCTCATCGTGGCCGCCCTGCCTGGGAAGCCGTTGCCCGCCCCGGTGTGGGTTACGACCCCCGGTGCTCGTGTTGCGCGCTCCTGCCTTCTGCTGAGAGCGACCGGCTCGAAGCCGAAGGTGGCGGGCTTACCATGCGCGACCACGACCCCGGACTCGTTTACGCCGAGGCGCATCGGGTCCGCCTCGACGTGGAGACGGGAGTCTGCGTGCTCACCGAGGAGATCGGAGGCACCCGTGCCGGGTACGGCCGCGACGTGGAGATCGAAGCCGTCGACGAGCCCATGGCCGATCACCTGTTCACCTCCCCACGTCGAGGACCCCTCCAGCGACTCCGGCGCCCTTGACCGCCGTACTCATGGCCATCGAGCACGGCGACGGAACTGAGTCGGTGCCCGCAGCGGGATCGCCTGGCGAGAAGCTGCGGTTGGAGTTCAACGGACGAGGAGGGCTCCGCCGTTTACCTGGAGGACCTGGCCGGTGACGAAGGAGGCTTCCGGTGATGCGAGGTAGGCGACCGCTGCGGCCACGTCGTCGGGTTGCCCGGCTCGTCCAACCAGGGTCTGGCCGACCAGGCGGTCGTGGCGCTGGTCGGTCATGGAGTCGCCGAAGAACTCGGTACCGCTCACATAGCCCGGCGCCACCACGTTCACGGTGATCCCTTCGCCGCCGAGCTCGGCGGCCAGATCGTAGGTCCAGCCGATCAGGGCCGCCTTGGCCGCGGAGTACGAGCCTCCGCCACCTCGCAGCGCGGCGATGGAGCTGATGGTCACTACTCGGGCGCCCGGGCGGCGCAGCTGTGGACGCAGCGCCTCGGTGAGCAGCACGGCGGTGAGGACATTGGACCGGTAGTCGGCCTCCCAGGCATGGGCCACGCCGTCGAGCCCGTCGCCCCCGGCTCCTCGTGACGCCACCCCTCCGGCGTTGTTGACAACCACGTCCACGCTCGCCTGCACCTTGGCGGCGGCCCCCCGCGCCTCGTCGGGGCGGCTGAGATCGGCTGCGTGACAGCTCACCTGGCCGGGCCACGAGGCGTTCAGCTCGCCTGCCGCAGCCTCGAGGACGTCGGCCCGCCGACCGATGATGGTCACGTGATCGCCGAAGGCGGCGAAGCGCGCCGCTATGGCCTTGCCAATCCCGCTCCCGCCTCCCGAGACCACCACGATTCGCTCCATCGCACCTCCTGGCCGCTACGTTTAGACCTACACCATACCGGTAGGATCAGAGCTAGACGAGAGCTAGACGAGGTTCGGATGGTCGAGCAGCCCGACCAAGCAGACGAGGTCGACGCCACCGTCGACGCCTGGCTGCGCGAGCGCCCCGGAACGCCTGTCGAGAGCATCGGCGTCGTCACCCGGCTCTGGCGGCTGGCCAAGCTCTTCGGCGACGAGCGCCGAAGGGTGCTCGCGAGCGCCGGGGCAGACGCGGCCACGCTCGACCTGCTCAGCGTCCTGCGGCGAGCCGGGGAGCCCTACCGCCTGAGCACCCGCGAGATCACCGAGCGCACCCGGGTCACCGCCGGGGCGATCTCCCAGCGGATCGCCCGAGCCGAGCGGGCCGGCCTGGTCGAGCGCAGGAGCGTCGAGGGCACCAGGGTCGTAGCGGTGACTCTCACGCCCGCCGGACACGCCCTCGTCGAACGACTCGTCGATGAAGTGCTGGGCCGGGAGGCGGAGCTGCTCGCAGGGCTCAGCTCGGACGAGCGCGCCGAGCTCACTCGCCTCTTACGTAGGCTTCTCAGCGATCTACAAGGGCGGCTCGGCTATCCCGACCACACCCAGGTCGGCGCTTCGTAGCCGAACGTTGTGCCGCTGTGGGATCGGCTTGCAGGCAAGTTCTCGGTGGGAAGCGCGTGCTCAGGTTGCCCATGCGGGCTTGTCGTGGCCGAGCGGTCGAGCTGGTAGCTGCCATGCCAGGTCGGTCCCTGCCACCTGCAGCGGTGGGGGCAGCCGGCGGGCCGGCCCCCATGCGGTCTCCTCGACACTGTCAGGGATCCAGGAGCTGTCGGCCACGAGTGCCTCTTCGCCAAGCTCGTGTTGGCCGGCGTCGGTGAGCAGCTTGGCCGTTCGGGTCAGCGAGGCCTGCCACTGGCTTGCTCGCCCGGTGCGTTCCCGTTCGGTGAGACCGGCGAGCGCTGCTGCGGCCATGAGGTAGCCGGTGGCGTGGTCGAGCGCCTGCACCGGCAGCGGCAGCGGCCGGTCGGCTCCGGTGGCCACCCGCCCGGCGTCGGCGATCCCAGCGCTCATCTGCACGAGGCTGTCGAAGCCGCGCCGCCCTGCCCACGGCCCGCTCCATCCGTAGGCGTCGAGGGACACCTCGACCAGCCCGGGGCAGCGCTCGTCTCGCCTGGCGACACCCAACCCCAGCCCCTCCAGGGCGCCCGGCCGGTAGCCGTGCACCAGCACGTCGGCACCCGCCGCCAGCTCCCACCAGCGCTGCCGGTCATCGTCGTCACGCAGATTGAGGTCGCCGGCGGCGTCCAATACGTGTGGCCGGCCTGCACTGTCAGCGTGCCCCCCGACGCCTGCGCGTTCGCGTAGTTCGTCTGGCCGTAGCCGTCGCCTGCCCAGGCCGTGCCCTGCACAAAGGCAAGCGAGGCCACGACAGCGACGGGGATCACGAGCCCGCGGCGCACTTTCCCTCCGTCACCGTCTGCTTGGAGAGCTTCCACGTCCCGCCCGTCAGAATCAAGGTGGCACGTACTCCGTCGTTCTCGGGCGGCGTGACCGGCGGTACCGGCTTGCCTGACGCGGCGTAGACCAGCTCGGAGGCGCTGTAGGCGCAGTCGAGAACCGTCGCCGAGGTCGCCGACACGGACGCGACCTTGGGGTGCAAGGTCACCGAGCCACGACCGACGATCCCCTGGCGCTGGTCGGCAAACAGGTTCGCTCGGACGCTCTGCAGCTCCGGGTCGACCATGGTCGCCGCCAACGCTGGATCGTTCGGGTCTGCAGTCGACAATGCCTGCACGAATGCGCTCGACGCAGCGCGATAGGCGGCAAGCACCGCCGGCGTTGCCGGGTCGGTGGTCGATGTCGACGACGCCGCCGAGGTCGAGGGCGCCGACGTCGGCCGAGCGGTCGTCGAGGTCGCCGCCGACCCGCCGCCCCCGCACGCCGCAAGGAGGGCGCCACAGACGACCAGGACTGCGGGAGGCACGACCAGACGACGGCAACGCTTGGCGCCGTCACTGCTCCCTGCTCCCCCTCTTCGTCCGGCCCGGCGTACGGTCATGTGATCGCCTTCACGTGCACTGCATGGTCCTCGACTGGGACGCCGACGCCACCGCATCGTTCGGGGACGCCCCGAGAACCTGTCGCCGGGGAGGACCTCGGCGACACGGAGACACCGGCCCACGATCGACGCTAAGCCTCGATGTCGACGCGGCGCCTGCTGGTGTGACTCGTAGTAGTCGCACTACCAGGTAAGCGATAGCCTTTCTCCCATGCGGACCCCGGTGTCCGACCCCTCAGCAGCCCGGCGGGCCGAGCTCGCCGCCTTCCTCCGTGCGCGCCGCAGAGACGTCCGCCCCGAGGATGCCGGCATCGACCCGTTGCCGGGCCGGCGCAACACCCCCGGGCTCCGCCGCGAGGAGCTGGCCGTCGCCGCCGGGGTGAGCGTCGCGTGGTATACGTGGCTGGAGCAGGGCCGCCCGGCCGACCCGAGCCCCGACGTAATCGACGCCATCGCCCGGGTTCTTGGCCTCGACCCCGAGTCCCACCGCCACCTCCGGCGCCTCGCAGCCCTCGCCGTCCCCGAGATCGATCCGATGACCACCGGCATCCGCCCCCAGCTCACCCGGCTCCTCGAGATCTTGGAGCCCGCGCCCGCCTGTCTGATCGACCTGCACTTCGACTTCGCCGCATGGAACGGCCCCTTCGCCACGATCTGGCAGCCGGACACCCTCCCTGTCGACAGGTGCAACCTCATGTGGCTCTACTTCGCCAAGGGCACCGCAGCGAGCATGGGCGTCGGATGGGAAGAGCGGGGCCGCCACCTCCTCAATCAGTTCCGCGCTGCCGCCGCCGAGCACCCCGTGGACCCGCGCTTCGCCGAGCTCGTCGAGGCATTGAGGATCGAGAGCGAGCAGTTCACCGCTTGGTGGGCCGACAACCGTGTCGAGAGGGCACTCACCGGCCAGATCGCCATTCGCCGTCCTCCGGCCGGCATCATCCACCTCGACGTCACCGAGCTCACCATCGCGGCCGAACCGGCGCTCACGCTCTGCGTCCAGGTGCCACACCGTGAGTCGGACAACAAGAAGCTGCACCAGCTCGTCGGATCCGGCTGACGGCTGACACGTCGCTCTCGAACGGCTCCCCGACCCCGACCACCGCGGCCGGCACCTCTACCAGCTCACCCAGGCCGCCAAGGACCTCTGGCCTGTCGTCCACTCGCTCCTCTGGGGCGACCGCTACCCTGACGGCAGCTGCCGCGTGTTCCAGCACGCCGACTACGGCACCCGCTCGACGACAGCGGCACCTGTCCGCACTGCAAGATCGCACCCGGACCCGACGACATCCTCGCCAATCCCCTGCGGCGGGAGCATAACGACCCCGTCGCCCGAGCGCTCCGCCGACCCCGCCGCATGCTCGATCCCGTCCCCGAACAACGAGCGGCCGGATAAATTTCACCTCGGATCTCGAAGATGCCGATCGTCGGTTCCGCCTTCTCATCCGCGACCGGGACACGAAGTTCACGGCACCCTTCGACGAGGTGTTCAAGGCCATCGGCATGTCCGCCATCGCCACGCCGGTCCGATCACCGAAGGCCAACGCGTTCGCCGAGCGCTTCGTCCGCACCGTCCGTGAAGACTGTCCCGACCACCTGCTCATCTACTCGAGACGTCACCTCGAATCGGTGCTCGGCTTCTACGTCCGCCACTACAACGAGTCTCGCCCGCACCGCGGACGCCAGCTTGCACCCCCGCTGCCTCGCCACGACCAACCACCCACCGGCCAGATCTACCGGCGCGACATCCTCGGCGGCATCATCCACGAGTACGACCGGGCTGCCTGAGGCCGGCACCCCGGGACCGAGGAGCGCGTTCAACGCGTCGCCGTCCGCGACGACGCACAGCTTGGGCGATGCGCCGTCGGCTTCCATCACGTCCTACTCGAAGTGACCTGCAAAGCGCTCGTCCCATCGGCTGCTCCGACCGATCTCGGTCCCGGCAAAGCTCCCACGCACCTCCGGCATCGAGTTCTTGGACCCTTCAGGTCAAGAAGCCATCACTCCCAGAACGTAGGGCCCCGGTCCGAGCATCAGGGAGACGATCGGGGTGGCGACGGCGATAGGCGGCGGAGCGGGCTTTCGTCCCGCACGCTCGGTCCGAGCACCACCGACGTTTCCCCGGACGCGAGCGGTCCACGAACAACAGGGCGCAGTCAGGAGCCGCGCACTCCCGGACCCGGGTGATCTCGGCACCGGTGAGCAGATCGACCGCGTCTCGTGCCACCGTCGCAAGGCACGCCCGCAGCGGCCGGACGCCCGCCCAGAGCACCCGCCCGCGCGAGGCGTCGACCTGGGGCGCGAGGTCGGAGTAGCGGGCCCAGGCGTTGAGGAGGTCACGATCCGCCTCGTTCCCGGCCGCCTCTGCCATGGCGGCGCGCACCAGCCGATAGATCGCCTCACGCAGCTCCCGGGCCCCTCGAAGGTCGCCCTCGGTGACCTGTGGCTCGTCGGTCACCAGGTCCGCTGCGATCACCCAGCGGGCGAGGTCCGAGGGCGTCTGCAGCCGCTCGAAGCTCCGCCGCCAACGCTCGCCGACCGTGGCACAGAACGCCAGGCAGAGCCGGCCCATAGTGAAGCGGAAGACCAGCTCCCACTCGGGAACCACCTCGAAGCCCGGTGTGCTTGACCCATCACCCACGTCACGACTATAAACCGTCACATGGTTACGAGCGACGTGAGAGCGAGCTTCGCCGGCGCGACGGACGGCTTCGTCGAGCTCACCGGCCAAGTCCCCACCAGGGCCTGGGAACTCCCCGCCCTCGGCGAGTGGGACGTCCGCTCCCTCGTCGGACACGCCAGCCGGGCGCTCTCGACGATCGAGAGCTACCTCGGCCGCCCGGGCGAAGGCCCAACTCTCGACGGCCCCCTCGCCTACTTCTGCGCCATCCTCCCCGAAGAAGCCGACCCCGAGCGGCGCCGCCAGCTCGACCGGGCGATCGCCGAGCGGGGGCGCCAGAGCGGTGCCGAGCTGGGCGAGGACCCGGCGTCGGCCGTCGCCGAGCTGGCCAACCGCGTCGGTGCGCTCGTCGACGCGGCGGCTGACGACGCCCCGGTCGCGACGGCCGCCGGGGCGATGACGCTTGCCGGCTACCTGCCGACGCGCACCTTCGAGCTCGCCGTCCACAGCCTCGACCTGGCGCGCGCCTTTGAGCTCCCGGTTCCCGCCACGATGGGACCGGCGATCGCCGCCTCCTGCGAGCTCGCCGGCCGGCTCGCCGCCCGACGCCCGGACGCCGCCGACCTGCTGCTCCTACTCACCGGCCGCGCCGGCCTGCCGGACGGTCTCAGCGTCCTATAGCTGGGGCGGCGACCACCGTGAACATCGAAGGCACCGGCCCCGCGGATCGGGGCCCGCAGCAAGGAGCACGCCATGAATCGGTTGGAGGTGTGCGCCGAGCGAGCCGCACTCGCGACGCCCGATGCAGTGTGGGCTCTCGTGTCGGACGCGACCCAGTATCCGAAGTGGGGGCCGCGGCGCGCCGCCGAGTACCGGTCGCCCGGGTGACACTTCGACGAGCGGATCCGGTGCGGTCCAGTGGCTGCAGTCGTCGCGCCGCTCCTTCGGGCGTTTCCCCGTCTCAATCGAGAAGATCTTGGAAGTCACAGAAGGGCGGTCACTCGCCTACACCGTCGTCGGTGGCATCCCGGTTCGCAACTACCAAGGAGAAATGACCCTCGCCCCGACCGCAAACGGTACGCACATCCGATGGATCACGAGCTGGGACGCGACCACGCGCTGCCGCCTCGTCTGGCGGAGCCTGCGAAAGCTCTACCCCGAGATCGTCGACGCCCTCGCCACCGCAGCCGAGCGCCGCGACTCCCAGAACCAGCAACCAGAATCGAATCCGGCGCCCTGAGCCACGTCTTCCACACGCCTGAAACGCTCGAATCTCGATGGCCATTGATCAGTGCACGTACGTGGCGCCGCACAGGGCACGCGCCATGCTGCCCAATGCAGCCGCCAGCCTCGATGCGCGAACCCGCAGCGTGTCGCCCCGCCCGTGCCCTGGCGCGCCGCCTTTTTGCCCTATGCACCCTATGCAGAAGTTGAGTAGGACCCCACAAACTCGCCCCATAAACGACAGGCCGCCGACCCAAACATGCTGGTCAGCAACCCAGAGCCCTTCTCGGGCTCGCCGGGGCGAGCGAAGATTCTGCGTCGCGTTCGCCCCCCGTGGTCCCGAGCGCGATGGGCGGCGCTTCGCGAGAATGGCTCGGTCCGTCCCGGTATGACGCCGAAGCCTCTGTAGTGCCGACGAGCCTGTTGGTCAGCATGGTGGTGGAGGGCTCCCACGGGAACCGTGGATTGTTGCCTCGAGCACGAGCATCAGACTCCTGATCTTCTCCCTGCCCTCCCCGGGACGGGCACCGACGAGAAGGGAGGACGCGATGGAGGTGGTCCATCCGCGCTGTGCCGGGATCGACGTCTCGAAGCGCGACGCGAAGGTGTGCATCCGCGTCGCCGGGAGCGGTCCCAAGAAGGCGAGCTCGACGGTGACGACCTTCGGGTCGGTGACGAACCAGGTGCTCGCGCTCCGGGACTACCTCGTCGCGGCGGAGGTGACCCTCGTCGTCATGGAGGCGACGAGCGACTACTGGAAGCCCTTCTACTACCTGCTCGAGGACGGACCGTTCGAGGTCATGCTCGTGAACGCCCGCCACGTGAAGAACCTCCCCGGGCGAAAGACCGACGTCTCGGACGCGGCGTGGCTCGCCGATCTCGGCGCGCACGGGCTCGTCCGTGGGAGCTTCGTCCCGCCCGAGCCGATCCGCCAGTTGCGCGACCTCACCCGCACCCGCACGGCGATCACGCGCGAACGGGCCCGGGAGATCCAGCGCCTCGAAAAGCTCCTCGAGGACGCCGGCATCAAGCTCTCCTCGGTCGCCTCCGACATAAGCGGGGTCTCCGGACGGGCGATGCTCGAAGCACTGATAGCGGGTGAACGCGACCCGGCCGTGCTCGCGGACCTCGCGAAACGCCGGATGCGCTCGAAGATCCCTGCGCTCACCGAGGCACTCACCGGTCGCTTCTCCGAGCACCACGCCTTCTTGGCCCGACTGCACCTCGACCTTGTCGACCAGCACAGCCGAGCCCTCGAGGACCTCACGACGCGGATCGAGGTGGTGATCGCGCCCTTTCGTTGCGCCCGGGACCTCCTCGTCACCATCCCCGGGATCTCGACCACCGTCGCGGAGGTGATCATCGCGGAGACCGGCGGGGACATGGCCCGGTTCCAAAGTGCCGGTCACCTCGCCTCCTGGGCCGGCACGTGCCCCGGCTCGAACGAGTCGGCGGGACGGGTGAAGTCCACCCACACCCGACCGGGCAACCCCTACCTGAAGGGAGCGCTCGGCGCCGCCGCGATGGCGGCCGCGCAGAGCCGCGACACCTACTTCGCCGCGAAGTACCGACGGATCGCGTCTCGTCGGGGACCGGTGAAGGCGATCGTCGCACTGGAGCACGCCATGCTCATCGCCGTCTGGAACATGCTCACGACCGGCGCCACCTACGACGATCCCGGTGGCGACTTCTACACCCGCCTCGACCCCGACCGGGCAAAGCACCGCGCCCTCGACCAGCTCCGCAAGATGGGTTATGCGGTCACCATCGAGGCCCAGGCCGACGCGGGGTAGGAGGGAATCTTCGCATCCCAGCGTTTCAATGGTGGCGGGGGTTCAGGGCGGGAACGCGTCTTCCGGCCTTCGACGTCACGGAGGCGCTGCTCCCGGGACTTGCCCCATGCGGCCGCCTGGGTCCTGCCCTACTCAGCGCGTGACCGTGACCGCCGATGTCCCGAGAAACCTCGTCCCGGTGAGAAGTGTCTGCCACCCCGTCAACCCACGCGCGGGAGCACCTCGAAGTAGCCGCCGTCGAGCGACCTGACAACGTCGAAATGTCGGCGGTCCAGGCTGGCGATCGTGCGCGTCCGGTACCGCTCGGCCAGGACCACGATCGAGGCATCCGCCACTCCGATCGCCTGGTCCCGGTAGCTGGCGATGACCTCACGGGCGCGGCGAAGCCTCTCTTCGTCGAAACCTGCCAAGTCCCACGCCCCGCCGGTCAGCTCGTCGAGCACGGCCAGCTCGTCGTCCACACCGTGTCGGGTCGCAACGAGGTAGTCCAGCTCAGCCACTACATACGGCGAGACGACCAGGACATCGGCTACGACCAGCACCCCCGACACCGCTTCGTGGTCGGGCTCGGAGGCATCGAAGAACGCCAGCAGGGCACTCGTGTCGACGATGACGGTAGGCACCCCTCAGCGCTCCCCGAAGCCGGCAAGCAGCTCCTCGGCGTGGCGGGCGATCGGCTGCCCGCTCGAGTACAGCGCGCCACGAGGACGCGGGCGAACACGGCCGACCGACACACGAATCGACTCGCGGATGATCTCTGCCTCGGATACTCCGCGCTCGGCTGCAGCCCGCTTGACCGCCGCCTTCAGGTCCTCCGGCAGGTACAGCGTCGTCTTCTCCACAGGGCGTATGGTACCACCGGTGGCACCTTTGCACGGCGCCCGCCACGATCGAATTCGGCCGTCGGGGTCGACCAGCGCGTCGCCGTCTCGTGGACCGGTGCGTACCGAAACCCCGGGAGAGGTCGTGTAGCGGTGCAATTGCTCCCGGCCAAGACGGCTCTCGCACCAGCGGTAGGCGCCCGGTCACAGTCGTGCCGCCGTTACATACGAGTGGGACCGGTCGACGTGGTGCGCAAACCACCAGCAAGGCCATCTGTCCTGGTTGCGCGGGCGATCGAATACTCGGCACCCACAAGATCCCCGAGCTGCCCGGCGACCCGACTCCCAAACATGTGGCTGCCGAGCGGCGATCGGTCACCGTGGCCTCACCGGGGTGACGGGATCCTACCGCGGAAGGGGGGGTGATCTCCACATCCCGGCGCCCAAGCCAGGGGGCAGTCGAACACGTACCGTGACGCCGAACCCGCTTCCCTCTGCGCTTCTCCTCTCGTTCTGCCGTTCGAAGCACCCGTCAGCTGTCGAGATACTGCACGACCGCCATCACGCGGCGGTGGTGCTCGTCGTCCTCGGCTGGGAGGTCGAGCTTCATGAAGATGCTCGCGATGTGCTTTCCGACGGCACGGGTCGTGACGACGAGCGCCTGGGCGATGGCGGCATTGGAGCGACCTTCGGCCATGAGGGAGAGGACCTCGCGCTCGCGGGGCGTGAGGCGGCTGAGGGGGTCCACTTTCCGGCTGCGGGCGACGAGCTGGCGGACGACTTGCGGATCGAGGGCGGTGCCGCCGGCGGCGACGCGCCGGAGGGCCTCGATGAACTCGTTGACATCGGAGATCCGGTCCTTGAGGAGGTAACCGACCTTCTCGGTGTTCGCGCCCAGCAGCTCGCTGGCGTAGCGCTCCTCGACGAACTGTGACAGCACAAGCAGTGCGACGTCAGGCCAGCGCTGGCGGATCTCGATCGCAGCTCTGAGCCCTTCGTCGATGTAGGTGGGTGGCATGCGGACGTCGACGATCGCGAGATCCGGGCTGAGGGTCTCTACCGCAGCGAGGAGCGAGGCGGCATTCCCAACGCCGGCCACGACGTCGACGTCGCCTTCGGCCAGAATGCGGGTGATGCCTTCGCGCATCAAGACGCTGTCGTCGGCGATCACCGCCCGCATGGGATCACCCCCTCGACGCGGGTCGGGCCTCCCGGCGGGCTCGTGAGGGTGAAGGTGCCGTCGAGTGAGTGGATGCGAGCGGCGAGCCCGACGAGCCCTCCACCGGGCTCGAGCTCGGCGCCACCGTGCCCATCGTCTTCGATTGCGACGCAGAGCCGATCTTCGTCTTGGTGGATCTCGACGGCGATGTGTTCAGCTCCGGCGTGCTTCTGGGCGTTCGTCACGGCTTCTGCAACGAGGTAATAGGCAGCCGCCTCTCGAACGGGATCTGGTCGCTCGGCGATCTCGACGTGCAACCTGACCGGAATCGAGCAGCTCCCGACCAGGGCGGAGAGGGCGGCGTCGAGCCCGCGTCCGTCGAGGACAGAGGGATGGACGCCGCGCACGATGCCACGAAGGTCTTCGATGGCGTCCTTGGCGTCTCGGTGCGCCTGCGCGAGGAGCGAGCGTGAGGCCTGCGGGTCGCCTTCGAAGCGGGCCTCGGCGATGCCGAGGTCGATGGCGAGCGACACCAACCGTGGCTGGAGGCCGTCGTGCAGGTTGCGCTCGATCCGGCGCCGCTCGGACGCGGCTGCCGCCACGGCCTCGGTTCGGGCCGCGCCCAGGCGCTCGACCTCGGCACTGAGCTTCCCGGTTCGGCTGGGTGCCAGCAGCCAGCGAGCGAGGACGAGGTCGACACGCACAGCCAGGCGGACGATGGTCGGCCAGGCGAGCACGCAGACGACTTCGAGGAGAATGGGCCCGATCCGGACGATCTGGCGGGGCGAGACATGTGGCCACCATCCGTCGATCTTGGCGACGAGGTCCCACCACCCGAACACGAACAGTGCCGCGACCCCGGCCACCGGGAGCCGGGCCAGCTGGTAGGCGACGAGGCGCCACGCCACCGGTGACCGGATCCAGGCCCGAGACCGGTCGTGGCGCCGCCCCAAGCCCGAGGTGTCGGGCAGCGGAGCGAGATCGATGCGCTCTCCTGCAAGACGATGTAGACGCCACTGGTCGAAGCGGGCCATCCGCGCCCCGAGGCGGAGCGTGGCGCTGCACGTGGCCGACCCGACGCCGACGATCCACGAACAGGCTGCGGCGACCACCAGCCCGCCCACGAGCGCGACCGAGAACACCGTCCCGGAAACGAACGACACGGCCACGTCGGCGACACCGGACCAGGTAGTCGGGGCGACGAGCCCGCGCAGCCCCGCCCAGGCGACCCCGACAGTCCTGCTCGCTATGTACCGGGCCCGAACGATGCCGCGACCCGTCATCGACTGCCGGCCACCGACGCTCTCGTCCACGACAGCAACGTTACGACCTGGGCTCCCGCTGCGAACTAGGGGGAGCACCACGACCGATGGTGGGTCTAGCTGAACCCCCGGTTCGGGTCCCTGGCCCATCGATCCCCGCCGCTCTGCGCCGCACCCTTGTGACCATGAGCACACCGAACAGCACGCCGGCGCAGCACCGGCACCGCGCACTTTGGCCGGAGAGCGAGACGCAACGATGAGCGTCCTCGAGCTGCGCCACGTCTCCAAGTCCTACGGCGACGGCCCGAGCAGGGTCGACGCGCTCGTGGACATCGACCTCGCCGTCGAGCCCGGCCGGCTCGTGGCGGTGATGGGTCCGAGCGGGTCAGGGAAGTCGACCCTGCTCACGATTGCCGGCGGTCTGGAGGACCCCTCCGACGGCGAGGTCCTGATCGACGGCTCGGCGCTGTCTGCGATGTCGGCCGACGACAAGGCCCGGCTGCGGCGGCGACTCCTCGGCTACGTCTTCCAGGACTACAACCTCCTTCCCGGGCTCACCGCAGCGGAGAACGTGTCGCTTCCGTTGGAGCTCGACGGGCAACCGGCCCGGCGTGCCCGCCGCCAGGCGCTCGCGGCCCTCGAGCAGCTGGGCTTGGCCGAGCGAGCGGACCACTTCCCCGACCAGCTCTCTGGTGGCGAGCGCCAGCGGGTCGCGATCGCCCGAGCGTCGGTCGGAGAGCGCCAATTGCTGCTCGCGGACGAGCCGTCGGGCGCGCTCGACTCTTCGAGCGGCGAGGCCGTCATGGGGCTCATCGTCTCGGCCTGCCGCCAGGGGCTCGCCGCGGTGGTCGTCACCCATGACGCCGGCCTCGCCTCGTGGGCCGACCGCACCGTGACGATCCGGGACGGCCGGATGATCACCTCGTCTCGTGCCGAGCCCTCCAGCCGGCGAAGCAACGATGACGGAACGGCGGGACGATGACGCACCGGCGCGGACCGAGCACTACCGTGCCGCCAGGACCGGGAGATCGCTCCCCCCACGGCGGCGCGCCGGCGCGCCGCGCCATGAACCGTTGGGCGTGGCGGCTGTTCCGCCGGGAGTGGCGTCAACAGCTCCTCGTCCTTACCCTCATCGGCGTCGCCGTGGCTGCCACGGTGTTCGCAGCCGGCGTCGCCACCAACACGCCGCCGCCGAAGAACGCCACCTTGGGGGGCGCCCCCTATGCGGTGACCATGCCCGGCACCGAACCACACCTCACTGCGGCGATCGACACGGTCGTCTCCGACGCCCACCAGGTGGGAACCTCGGTCCAAGTCGTCGAGGAGCAGCGTCTCTCGACGGGATCGCTCAACCCCGTCGACCTGCGTTCCGAGCGTCCCGACGGGCCCTTTGCCCGTTCTTCGCTCGCCCTCCTTGCTGGCCGCTACCCCGACGGTCCCGGCCAAGTGGCCCTCACTCGCTCGGTCGCCTCCCTGTACGACGTCGGAGTCGGCGACCGCTGGCACGCTGCGGGGCGTTCCTGGCAGGTGACCGGGCTGGTCGAGAACCCGGACAACCTGCTCGACAGCTTCGCCCTGGTCGCCCCCGGACAGCTTCCCGCCCCGACCTCGGTCAGCATCCTCCTCAGCTCGGCGCCGCGCTCCTCCCTTCCGGCTGGTGCGACGCTCGTCGCGCCCCCGGGTGCATCCAGCGGGTTCAGCCCGGCCACCGTCGTGCTCGTCGTCGCGCTCTTCGGGCTGCTCTTCGTCGGCATGATCGCCGCAGCCGGCTTCACCGTGCTCGCCCAACGCCGCCTTCGTGCCCTCGGGATGGTGAGCGCCCTCGGCGCCACGCACCGAGACGTCCGCCGCGTGATGGTGGCGAACGGCGCCGTGGTGGGAGCGATCGGCGCCGTCGTCGGCGCGGCGCTCGGCCTTTCCGGCTGGTTCGCCTACGCCCCCCACCTCCAGTCGAGCACCGGCCATCGCATCGACGCGGGGAACCTGCCGTGGTCGACCATCGCCGTCACGATGGCCTTCGCCGTGCTGGTGGCGGTCCGCGCCGCCCGCCGCCCTGCGCGGGCCATCGCCGAGATGCCGGTGGTCGCCGCGCTGCGAGGCCGCGCCCCGCGCCCAAAGCCGGCGCACCGAAGCGCGATCCCGGGCGTGGTCCTCCTTGCCGCCGGCGGGTACCTGCTCGCCTCCTCCGGCGGCTGGGGCGCCACGGGGGCGAGCGCCACCGTGCACGTGCTCGGTGGGCTCCTCGCCGTCGTGCTCGGCGCCGTCCTCGTCGGCCCGCTGTGCATCGGCGCCTTGGCAGCCCTCGGGCGCCATGCGCCCGTCGCCGAGCGCCTGGCCTTCCGGGACCTCGCCCGCTACCGGGCCCGCTCGGGGGCGGCGCTGTCCGCGATCAGCGTCGCCGTCCTCGTCGCCGTGCTCGTGTTTCTCATGGGGGGCGCCCGCTACGCCAACGCCCTCGACTACTTCGGCCCCAACCTGCCCTCCAACGAGCTCGTCGTCTACACCCCGGCCGGTGCCGCCGCAGCGGGCTACAGCAGCCAGAACCTGTGCAGCTCCAACGGCAATCTGACCGCGCAGCAGCTCCGAAGTGCCGAGGCCGGGGTGCGCGCCATCGCGTCGTCACTCACGACGACTGACGTGCTCACCTTGCAGACGGCGACGGGACTGCTCATCCAGACGAGCGGCGGCGGCACCGACGTCGGGCTGCCCTATGTCGCCACGCCGCAGCTGCTCGCGCACTACGGCATCCGGCCGAGCGACATCCTCCCAGGTGTGGTCCTGCTGTCCTCTCGCAGCGGGCTCACCGGCGCCCCCGCCCTGCAGCTTCCGCTCACGTGTTCGTTCAAGAACGCCTGTCCGCCAAGAAGCTGCATCGCCAACCCGACGGTCCAGACCCTGCCTGCGCTACCGCCCGATACCGCCGACCCGAACCTCGTCGTCACCCCGTATGCCGTCCACAAGTACGGGCTGCACCCCGAGACCGCCGCGTGGCTCCTCCAGACCAAGGGGCCCCTCACCGCCAGCCAGATCAACGGTGCCCGCCAACGCGCATCCGCGCTCGGGCTCGTGATCGAGACCAAGAACGACAACCCCTCCCTCGCTCAGCTCGACACCTGGGCCACCGTGGCCGGGCTGCTGCTCGCCCTCGGCGTCCTCGTCATGACCGTCGGGCTCGTCCGGAGCGAGACCGCCAACGACCTTCGGATCCTCACCGCTGCCGGCGCCAGCAGCAGGGTCCGGCGGGCCATCACCGCCGCCACCGCCGGAGGCCTCGGCCTCCTCGGGGCAGGGATCGGAACCGCCGTCGCCTACCTCGCAGCCGCGGCGTACTTCCACAACCAGATAGGCCAGCGCCTCGGCCACGCTCCCATCACCGACCTGCTGCTCATCCTGGTCGCCCTCCCAGCTGTCGCCACCGCCGGAGCCTGGCTCCTCTCCGGCCGGCAGCCCTCCGCCGTTTCGCACCAGCCGATCGAATGAACAGATCGCTTCGCCTCGCGAAAGGGCGTCGGGATGATGCTCCCCCGGTTCTCCGGGGCCGGGATGGCGGAAGTGCTGCCACCAGAACGCGAGGGATCAGCCGGTATGCCGGGAAGCGACCCCGAGGAGTTCCGCAGGCGCGTGCTGGATTGGTTCTGAGGGAAGAGGCATCGCGGAGCTCGCCTGCGAGCTCGGGATCGGCCACCAGACCATCGCGAAATCGGGGTGGGGCCATCGTGTCCAACGGCGGTGATCGTCTCGCTCGCCGGCGAAAGAGGCGCAACGCCGTGGCCAGCAGGATCCCAGGCAAGACGACGAAGAACGAGTCGGACAGGGGAATGGACCACCCATGGCCGGCGTAGGTCACGTCGGTGCCGTGGGGCACCCACCAGAACGGCGCCGCCCAGAAGACGACCACCACCCCCGCCGCCCACCATTCGCCGTGGGCGGGGCGATCGTGAGCCAAGGCAAGCCATGCGATCAAGAGCACGACCCAGACGAAGTGGTGGGACCACGAGACCGGAGTCGCCACTGCTCCGGTGGCCTCCACAGCCAGGAACCCGAGCACCGCCCACGACTGTCGATACGCCTTGACGGCGATCAAGAGCCCGATCCCGGAGATCACAACAACCAGAGCGAACATGGCAAGGCTGCTGAGCGGGTGGTGGACGAGGCGCTCGATGACGCCGACCGCGCCCTGGTTCCCGATCCAGGCCAGTCCCCCCATTCGACCGGGGTCCCAGAGGTAACGGCTCCAGTACGCCCACGACGCGTGAGGGGAGGTGGCGAACGCAAGGCCTGCTGCGACCACGAAGGCGCCCGCGGCGCGTCGCCAGGCGCCGACCCGCCGGGTGAGGAGCAGGTACGGGATCAAGATGAGCGGGATGATCTTGATCGCCGCGGCCAGCCCGACGAGGACACCTCGGCGTCCGGGCCGGACGAGGGTCATGTCGGCGATCACCGCCGCGACGAGCAGGATGTTGATCTGGCCGAGGAGGATGGTCTCGCGGGGCGGATCGAGCATGCCGATCGGCGCGAGCAGGAGGAGTGACCACCACCCCACCGTCCGACGCCTGAGGCTCGGACAGGTCACCCGCAGGCTGGTTGCCAGCACCACGGACAGGGCGCCCGAGCTCGCCCAGGTGAAGAGCACCTGGACCAGTCGCACGGGGAGATGGGCCAGTGGGGCGAACCACAGGGGCGAACGTGGGTAGGTGAACCCGAGGGCCGTCGGCTCATACGTGACGCGATAGAGGTCCGGTCGGAACACGTGGGCTCCCCCCAGGAGGTACGTGCCGAGGTCGATCTGCCGGTGCAAAGCGGCAAGGGCAGTTGCGGAGACGAGGGAGATAGCAACCGAGCACAGTGGCCAGGCCAGCCGCGCGTGCTCGCGATGGCATCGAGCCGCTCGCCACTTGGCCGTCGCGCCCGACGCAGCCCGGGCTGTCGTACGAGCCCGACCTGCCTGAGCCGGTCCGGAGACGAGACTGCCGCCTGCGCCCCTAGCACGTGCTCGACACGCGAACAGCCGACGACGCTGACGAGCGACCATCGTCACTCATTGCGCGCCACTTCCGGCCCAGTGATCCGCTCGGCGATCGGAAACGTGAGGGCGATCAGCCCAAGGGACACGACGACGCCGGCAAGGACGACGAAGGTGTAGAGCCCCCCTGGCCAGCGAAGCGACACGCTCAGCTGGGCCCGCAGGAACAGCTCCGCCCCCAACAGCCCGAGACCCGAGGATGCGATGGCCGCCACGAGGAGCGGCAGTGCGGCCTCCAGGGCCACGATTCGGCGCAACATGGCGACCGGGACCCCGGTGAGCCGCAGCAGGCTGAAGGGGCGCTTGCGATCGCTCACTCCTGCGGTCACCCCAACCGCGAGGCTGCAGCCGGCGATGATCAGGCTGGCGACGATGATAACGTCGGTGACGTTCTTCGCCTGGGCAAGGGACTGGGCCGTCGACGGCAAGATCTCCCCCATCGTCATCGGCCACTGGAAGTAGTCGTGCGCGGGGATCGCCACCTCGAGCTGGGTACGAGCCCCTTCGATGGCGGCCGGTGCCCCGTCCGTCCCGACCACCACCTCCTCGACCGGGTACCCGGCGAGGTGCTGGAGCGCGACGCTCGTCGCCGGCCAGGTCTGGTCGGCAAAGGTGGACCTCTGCGTCAGGCCGTTGGGCTGGGACGACTGGAGATCGATCCACGCCACGGATGCGCCGGGAGCGCACCGACCGAGGGCGGGGGTCCGTGCCAGCTCGGCACACGAGACCAGTGGCGGACCGTCCGGAGCACGCGGGGTCCAATAGATCACCGTCACCCCGCGTACTCCCTTGATCGAGCCAAGCTCGGCCGTCAGCCGGCACGACGGCGCCGAGGTCGATCGCGAGGGCGGCGAAAGAGATCGCGAGCTCGCCGGCGCGCTCCGCGAATCGGCGCAGCCAGCCACGCGCGGTTGTGTGCGGGACCCCGAGTGCCTCGGCAACGGGTCGCACGCCGCTTCGGCCCTCGAGCACGGCCTCGATCGTCTCGCCGATCGTCTCGACGGCATCGAGGCGCTTCACGAGCGCGAAACCCGGCAGCAGGGCGTGGGTGACCGCACAGGATCGACAGCGCGCCCGGCGGACGAAGAGCCGCACACAGGCTCCGAGCACCCGGACCGGACGGGTGTAGCCAGACCAGAAGACCATCGCCGCCGAGCATCCTGGGCAGTCCGGGCGCGGGACCTCGACGTTCTTGCCGAAGGACGCGTAGGCCTCGACCGACAGCGGGCAGGGCCATACGATGGGCACAGGTGGCAACACCGTCTTGGACCCCTTCTCGCGTTCAGTCGACCAAACGGAGCCGCGGGAGGGGGTCCCTCGCGTTCAGGGACGCCTCATCCTCTCCGCTCGCCGCATCGTCCGGCCAGCTGCGCGTCGTCAAAGAGCACGGCCGCTCGCCGCACCAGGGAGTGGGTGCCGAGAACCTCATCTCTGCAGCTCAGGCGACGAGCCGGTACTCGTGGATCAGCCCGCCAAGGACGCCGGTTCGTCGAACGTCTTCCGGATCGGGATCGGTGATCGGGGCCGTCGTTTCGGTCACTGCCGAGGGAGACCGTTGACCGAGGGCCCGGTGAGGCCGATGCCCGTTGTAGTGGTCCACGTACTCGGCGAGCACGGCCTCGAGATGGCGGCGACCGAGGATGAGGAGCCGGTCGAGGGCACTCTCGACGGATGGTACCCACAACGCGCTCGGCGATGGCGTTCGCGCGCGGGGCCCTGACGGGCGTCTTGATGATCCTGATGCCCTCGGACGCGAAGACGGCATCGAAGGACGAGGTGAACTTGGTATCCCGATCTCGGATGAGGAACTTGGCCGGTGTTGTCCGTTCCGCGAGATCGAAACAGAGGTTGCGGGCCTGCTGGGTGACCCAGCCACTGACAGGATTGGCCGTCACCCCTGCGATGTGGACCCGCCGGGTGTCGTGCTCGACGAAGAACAGCACGTAGAGCCGTCGGAGAAGAAGAACGGTGTCGACATGGAAGAAATCGCAGGCGATCAAGCCCTTGGCTTGATCGCGGAGGAACTCTGTCCAGGTGTGGCCCGAGCGTCTCGGGGCCGGGTCGATGCCCCGACGCTTCAGGATCGCCCAGACGCTCGATCAGGCGATCACGATGCCCATGGTGGCGAGCTCGCCGCAGATCCGCCGGTATCCCCAGGTCGGGTTCTCACGAGCCAACCCGGACGACAAGGGTGGCGGTGCTGGTCGCGACCGGAGGCCGACCGGACCGGCGCTGTGGGTAAGACCAGCGTCGCCGGACGAGGTCCCGGTGCCAGGCCAGCAGCGTGGCCGGCTGGACGAAGAACCGTCCACGACGGGCCCGCGACAGGAGCCGTGACAGCCCGGCGAGTACCGCCCGGTCCGCAGGTCGCAACGCTGGCCGAGCGACCTGACGGCGCAGCACCGCCACCTCGTGGCGCAACATGACGACCTCGATCGCCAGATCGTCCTGAGTGCGGCACATGAGCCGGACCAACTGGACCACGCGGACGAAGGCCAAGTAGAGGAACGAGAACGCCATAGGGGCATCCTCGCCGTTGGCACCGTGCACCGAAAGTCCTGGTGGCAGCTACGGATAACCTTCTTGGCACCCACAGGGTGAGATCGAGATCGAATGCCTCACTGGCCACCGGATCACGTTCAAGCAGGGCGGAGTCTTCTGTCTGAACAGGCTCGAGGCGCGACTGCTGCGCAATATTGGACCTGGGGCGGCCGTCGTGGTCGCGGTGAGCCGCCGGAAGCTATGAAAATGGACTCGCCACGGCACCTCGTCGTCGTGTGTGGCACAGCTCGGGCTACCGGCCATCGTGGACGGGTCTTCCCAGGGTGCCAATCGTTGAACTGTCCGCGATTCCTTTTCGTGGCGACCTTCGTCTCACTAGACCCAGAACAAGCGTTCGGGTGTGCGTTTGGGGCTGAAAGTGCTGTGTGGGCTGAGGTTTCGGCCGGCTGAGCGGGGCGATTCGACGTGTTTGGGGTGATCGGCGGGGTGGGCGTAGATCCGCGAGAACGCCCTTCAGGGGTGGGAGAATTCCGGTGTCTAAAGCCTGAAATCCCGACCCGAGAAGGGCGTTTCGACATGGATGCTA
>JAJYJR010000493.1 GCA_021789355.1 Chloroflexota bacterium
GGCGCCCGACAGGTACTCGTGGATCGAGGCGGCGGCACGGCGGCCGTTCGCGACCGCGTCGATCACGGTCTTGGGTCCCGACACGACGTCGCCGCCGGCGAAGACGCCCGCGCGGCCGGTGGCCAGCGTGCGCGGGTCGGCCATGATGCCGGCCCACGAGCTGACCTCGATCCCCGCGCCAGGCGGCAGGATGGAGGGGTCGGGCTCCTCGCCGATCGCCACCAGGACGGTCGCGCACGAGATCTCGACCTGGCTGCCGGGGATGGCCTCCCAGACGGCACGGCCACTCTCGACGCGCCCGGTCGGTTGCTGGAGCTGGCAGCGCACCGACCCGGCACGCCCGTTGCCCAGCACCTCGTCGATCACGACGCCGGTGCGGACCGCGATGCCCTCGCGCTCCGCCGCCTCGATCTCCTCGTGCTGCGCCGGCATCTCGGCCCGCCCGCGGCGGTAGAGCACCGTGACCGAGTCGGCGCCACTCCGCAGGGCGGAGCGCGCGGCGTCCATCGCCGTGCTGCCGCCGCCGACCACCACCACCGGACCGGAGAGGTGCGGCTCCTCGCCAAGGTTGACCTGCTTCAGGAAGAGCGTGGCGGGGACCACGCCCGGAAGCTGATCGCCCGGGACGCCCAGCCGGCGGCTCTTCGACGCGCCGGTGGCGAGGAACACGGCCTTGTAGCCCTGCGCCTCGAGGTCGCTCAGGCTGAAGTCGCGGCCCATGGCGCTGTCGAGGTTGAGCTCGACGCCCAGGCCCACGATCCGGTCGATCTCCTCGCGGAGGACCTCGCGCGGCAGCCGGTACGACGGGATGCCGATCGCCATCATGCCGCCCGACACAGGCATCGCCTCGAAGACGGTCACGCCGTATCCGAGGCGGACCAGGTAGTAGGCGGCGGACATTCCGGCGGGGCCACCGCCGACGATCGCCACGCGCTCTGGCCGGCGCTTCTTCGGCGGCTCCACCGCCGGGAGCTTGCCGTGCTCGGCCGCGAAGCGTTTCAGGTTGCGGATCGAGACGGGCTCGTCGAGGGTGCCGCGGCGGCACGCCGTCTCGCACGGCGCGGTGCAGATCCAGCCGCAGACCGAGGGGAAGGGGTTCACCTCGGCGGCGACGGCGTACGCGTCATCGTAGCGTCCCTGCGCGATCAGGCCCACGTAGCGCCCGGCGTCGGTGCCGGCCGGGCACGCCGCCTGGCAGGGCGCCTTCGGATCCCGGTCGCCGTCGACCATCGAGCGCCACGCCTGCCATGGCTGGGGCCGCTCGCTGGTGCGCCAGGTGAAGAACGGCGCGGACGGGGACGGATGGTCGGGCTTGAGCGCTTCCCTGGTCGCCTCGGAGAGCGGGATCCATCCGGGCGGCTCCGTGACGGGCACGGGCCGGGTGATCGGGCCCTGCCGGGGGGCCAGCGGCGTCTCGCCGGCGACGGTGTCGAGGTGGACCACGAGGACCGGGCACTCGCGCACGCAGATCCCGCAGCCGATGCACTCGGCGACCTGCGTCGGGTACTCCATCATCCAGCGGAACGGCGGTACGCTTGCCCCGCCGGCCTCGACGCCGGCGTGGTCCGGGCGCGACATGTCGAGCGCCTGCACGGGACACACGTCCATGCAGACGCCGCAGTTGAAGCAGCCCTTCGATTCGATCGTGATGCGGTAGCCCATGCCCACCTCCGGTGCAGGTCGTACACCGGAGAATGGCGTGCGTCGGTCGGTGGGCACACACGCGACGGGATGGGCGGTGGCGCTCTCGACAGGGGAGGCGGCGGTGCCGGATGGCCCGGGCCGTTCGGACCGATCGTCCGCGGCGTCCCCGGGGGTCAATCGACCGGGATCGACCCCTCACGGACCGCGCGGACGGCGCTCACGCGGACGGCGCTCAGTTGCTGGGGATGAGCCCTTCGCGGACGGCGCGCGCGGCCAGCTCGGTGCGGCTCTGCGCGTGGAGCTTCTCGAGGATGTTCTTCAGGTGGAACTTCGCCGTGTTCTCGCTGATCCCCAGCCGCGAGGCGATCTCCTTGTTGCGCAACCCCTGCGTCACCAGGCCCAGCACCTCGAGCTCGCGGTCGGTGAGCCGATCGGGGTCGGCCGGCAGGTGCGGGCGATCGGGGCGCAGGAACTCGTCGATGATCCGTGCCGCCGTCGCCGGCGTGATGGCGGCCTCGCCCCTGCCCACCGCCTCCAGCATCGAGCGGAGCTGCGTGCTCTCGAGGTTCTTGAGCAGGTATCCCTGGGCACCGGCCTTGATCGCCGTGAAGAGGTCGTCCTCGTCCTCGCTGACCGTCAGCATCACGATGGCGATCTCGGGGTGCTCGGCCTTGATCCGCTGCGTGGCGGCGAGCCCGGAGAGCCCCGGCATGCGGACGTCCATGAGGACCAGGTCCGGCCTGAGACGGTCGGCCAGCCCCACCGCGTCCTCGCCGTTCGATGCCTGGCCCACCACGTCGTGCCCCCAGGCGGAGATCAGCGACCCCACCCCGTCGCGAAACAGCGTGTGATCGTCCGCCAGCAGGATCCGCATCAGGCCACTCTCCTCCCAGTCGTTGCCGCCAACGGAACGCGGAGCACGACACGCGTTCCCTGCCCGGGAGCCGGCTCGAACGTCAGCTCCCCGCCGACCGTTGCCGCGCGTTCCCGCATCGTCTGCAGCCCATAGTGAGGCCAGTCGCCGGCCGGTGCCGCGGTCGCGGCCATGCCCCGCCCGTCGTCCTCCACCTGGACCACCAGCAATCCCGCCTCCACCCCCAGCGACACCACGACGCGCTGCGCAGCGGCGTGCTTGCGCACGTTCGTGAGCGCCTCCTGGATGATGCGAAAGACCTGCGCCTGGACGTCCGGGGCCAGCACGAGCCGCCGCGCCGCCTCGGACGCCTCCACGCGCGCGACGACCTTGGATGCCTCGGCGAACCGAACCGCGTACTCCTCCAGCGCCCCGACCAGCCCCCGGTCGGGCGGGATCGGGCTGGTCAGCCCCAGGATGGCCTCGCGGACGTCGACGTAGACGGAGCGGGCGGCGATGGCGAGCTCCGACAGCTGGGAGCGCGCCGCCTCGGGACGGCCGGAGACCAGGAGCTCCTCCACGGCCTGCGACTTGGTGTTCACGTACCCGAGCACCTGGGCGAGGCCGTCGTGCATCTCCCGCGCGATCCGCTCGCGCTCCCCGCGCACGGCGAGCTCCCGCAACTCGCGTTGCAGGCGGTCGTTCTCGAGGGCGATCGCCGCCTGGCTGGCCAGCGACGAGAGCGTCTCCACGTCGTCGACACCGTACGTTCTCGCCGAGCGGGACCCCACGGCGAGCGTGCCGATAGTGTGGTCGCCGAGCCGCAGCGGAGCCGCCATGTTCGCGGCCAGGTAGGCGGGACGGATGAACCGCCGGAAATCCTCGCCAGGCTGCCTCGCCTGCGCGTCCACGGCATCGTCCGGGCCGCTCGACGCCGCGAGCCGCAGCTCGCCCCCGGCGCCGGCAAGCGCCAGGACCGCCAGGTCGGCGGCGAGGAGCCGGCGGGCGTTGTCGACGACCGCCCGCAGGACGGCGTCGATGTCCACCAGCGCGGTCATCGCCACGCTCACGCGGTGCAGCGCAGCGGCGGCCGCGTGCCGCGACTCGAGCTCCCGATTGCGCTGGCGCAGCGTGCCGGCGAGCCGGTCGATCTCCCGGAACGCGTAGCGGCCATACACGATCGCCAGCACGCACACGACCGCCATGACCAGGATGGTGTCGCGGGGGAACGGCAGGTGCGGGTCGAGGATGCTGTCGCTGGCCACCTCGATCACGCCGACCACCAGGATCGGCACGAGCACCGCGAGCCACCGTCGCTGGAACCGCATGCGCCGACAGGGTACCCCGTTCGCGGGCGCGAGTAGCGATTCGCACTATCCGCCGGGGGGTCGTGTGTCCCGTGGCACTACCCGAACGGGCGGCATCGACCACACCGGCAGGGTATGCCGCCGTCACCCGGCGGCCGACAGCGCCTCCAGCGCCTCGGGAAGGTCCGCCCGGCCGAAGCCGAGCCGGAACCGGTCGGGGGCACAGCCGAACGCCGGCCCCGGAGCGACCACCACGCCGGCGCGGTCGCGCCAGTGCGCGAGCACCGCCTCCGGGTCGCCGCCGTGGCGCGCGAGCAGGGGCGCCGCGATGCGGGCCACCGAGACGGTGGTGGCCGCGGGTCGCTGCCATGCGAACAGGTTCGGGTGGGCCGCGACGAATCCCTCCAGCCGCGCCTGGTTCGCCACGCACAGCCGGCGCGTGCGCTCGCGCAGCGCCCGGTCCGCGCGCAGGGCGATGGTCGCGAGGACCTCGGACGGGCCGGCCGCGCACAGCGTCGTGTAGTCCTTGATCGCCATCGCGTGCGCGCGCAGCTCGCGGTCGCCGGTGACCAGCCAGCCGATCCGGAGCCCGGCCAGCCCGTACACCTTGGAGGTGACGCCGACCGCCACCGACCGTCCGGAGAGCTCCGTCACAGAGGGCGCCGTCTCGCCGGCCCATTCGAGCCCGCGGTAGACCTCGTCGCCAACCACGCGGATCCCGAGCGCATCGCACCGCGCGACGATCTCGCGCAGCTGCTCGCCCGACGCCGCCACGCCCGTCGGGTTGTGCGGCACGTTCAGCACGAGGAGCTTCGCGCCGGGGCGCAGCGCCTCCATCAGCCGCTCGAACGGAAAGCGCCACGCGTCGCCGTCCTCCTCGACCGGGACCAGGTCGAGCGCGGCGCCCATCGCCCGCGGCACCTCGTGGAGCGACTGGTAGGCGGGCGTCAGCGCGATCGCGCGGTCCCCGGGCTCCAGCGTCGCTGCGAACGCGAGCAGGAGGGCCTCGGCCGCCCCGACCGCGACCAGCACGTCGTCCGGACCCCGGCCGGGATACAGGGCGGCGATCGCCGCGCGCAGCTCCGGGTCGCCGGCCGTCGTGCGATAGCCCAGTCGCAGCTGCTCC
>JAJYJR010000494.1 GCA_021789355.1 Chloroflexota bacterium
CCTGACCCTCGTCCTCTCGGAGCTCGCCGGCGGCGACAGCATCGACGACGCGAACGCCCTGCGGGCCGGGGGCGCGGGCCGGGTCCTCGGGTTCACGCTGAAGGCACCCTCGACCCTCGGCACATTCCTGCGCAGCTTCCGCTGGGGCCACGTCCGGCAGCTCGACCGTCGCCTGCCAGGCGCCAGCGGGGCGGTTGGCGGGAGCCAAGGCGTTCCGCGGTTTCGTGGGGCCGTTCGCCGAGATCGTGACAAGCTCCCGGCTCATCGCGGCGTTCGGGGACGATGAGACCGCGCTGCTCATGTACGACACGGATACGGTGCCCGTGAAGGATGCTCCGGGGGCGGAACGCCACACCGTCCGGGACGGCAAGATCACGCACATGCGGATCATCTTCGACCGCCTCCCGTTCACCGAAGGCCCGACGGGCAGCGGCGGAGCGCGAGCTCCACCGGCCGGACGTCAGCCGCGGGCCGATGTTCGGCAGCAGCGGTCTTCGGGCTGGCGACAGGTTCTTCGCCTTCGTCGGCCGTGACGGCCGGCTCGTCGTGGAGCTCCCGCCGGCGCAAGCGGCGGCCCTCGTCTCGCGTAGTGGTGGTTCAATTGGTGGTCATGAAGGACAATCGGTCTGTCCCAGCGTCGACGGTGATCCCGGTGTTGGTTTATCCCGACGTGCGCGAGGCGGTCGCGTGGCTGTCGGCGGCCTTCGGATTCGTCGAGCGGGTGCGCATCGGTGAGAACCACCGCGCTCAGCTCGGGTTCGGCGACGGTGCCGTGATCGTCGCCGATGTTCGGGGTGATCGCCGCCCGCCCCATCCCGGCGAGGTCACGCACTCGGTGACGGTGCGCGTCGAGGACGCGCGTTCCCACTGCGAACGCGCCCGGGCGCATGGGGCACGCATTCTCATGGAGCCGACCGACATGGAGTACGGCGAACGGCAATACAACGCCGAGGATCCCACGGGCCACCAGTGGACATTCACCGAAACGCTCGCCGACGTTGCCCCCGAGGAATGGGGCGGGGAGTCCATCAGCCCCGATTGACGCTCAGGCCAGTGACTTGGGAGCGCGCTCCGGATAGACCTCCTTCTGAGCCGGGCCCAGCCCGCGCCGTTCGCCGCACGGATAGATCGAGGCCCGGATGGCCGAGACCCCTGCCGCAGAGGCCGCCCCTGCCGGCGGGCCAATCGAGGCTACCCTCGTCTCCTGGGCGCTCAGTCAGGCGCTGGATCAGGTGCTCAAGCAGGGGCAGCGGGCGCGCACCAAGGCGCTCTTGCGCCTCCTCATCGGGGAGATCCGGGTCGTGTCGCCGACGGACATCCGGCCCACCTACCGGGTGCCGGCCGGCGTTCGCATACCGGAGGAGCTGGTGGGGGAGGCTGGATTCGAACCAGCGACACGGGGTGTATAAGTGCTGGCCCCCAGTGTTCGCGGTTGTTCGCCGAGGCAGGCTCCACGCTCTCGGACAGGACCTACCCCAAGGCGATGGCCGCGGCCGTTCGCCCCTGTTGCTGCCCGCTGTTGCTACCCGCATGGAGATGCTTGGAGCCTGCGCCGCGATGAGTCTGGGGTCGGGATGGGTCCATTGGCAACTTGACGCCGCGGCTCGGGCAGGTCACTATCGTGTGCGAAACCCGCCTCGTGCGAACGCCCTTCGGGGCAAGTTGGCCAGAGCCAGCTAGCTAGGGCGGGTTTTGCATTGGGTGCCTGCGGCTGTAGTGCGTCAGACGGCCCAGGTCCCAGACGTGGCTGATGATGGGCTCCAGCAAGCGGTAGTGCGCCATGTCGCCCCGTTCAAAGGCTCGGAACACCGCCCACGCCACGTAGTCGACAGCCTGCAGGCCGGGGTTGCGGCTAGCGGCCTCCTGTCGCGCGGTGATCAGCCTCGGCATGGGCGGGGACACCTTACGTAGGTAGTCGCTCCACCGCGCCCGGACCACCCCAATCATGACGCGCAGATCCGCTTCGGTCTCGTAGTTCTTGCGACTGAAGATGATCCGGGTCGCTTCGTGGAGGTTCAGGGAGTCGAAGAGCAGACGGGCAACCATCTCGTTGTAGAAGGCCCGCCGATCGCTTCGCCACGTCCCCGCCGGATCCAGTAGCCGCTTGTCCATGACGATCGCCGTCGCTTTCACGGGAAGCTGGGCGAGTTCACCACAAACATGGGCCCTCACACGAGGCTCGTCGCGGCCGGCGTGGAGCTGGAGCACTCGTCCTGGGGGCCGAGTGCGACCGGGTAACGCGTTCGCCCAGTCGACGCAGCCTCTGATGCACCTGGCCACTACGTTGGGGTCCGGACACCGGAGCGCGGCGATCACCAGGTAGTTGGGTGTCCGTCCGAGGGCGAGCAGGTCCTCGCCGCTGGTCGTGAAGACGTCAGGACTACCAGACTCGTCGATGTAGATCACGAGTTCGCCAGCCTTCACGGCCTGGTCTTGGCCTCGATCCAGAACCCCGAAACGGCTGGCAAACGGAGGCGGAGGAACGGTGCGGAGACTTCGGCCTGGCCAAACACGCGGACGTCGGCGAGGTGGATGAACCGAGGTTCGGGAACCTCGAGGTCGGCCTCCTCTGTCGGGGGATCCTCGGCCGCCACGGCCGACGCCACGATCTCGTCGAACTCCGACCCTGGGGCGGAAAGATCAGGCCGGCGCGCCCGAATGCTCTCAGCGAGGGCCACCCGAAACTTCGCGCCCGAGATCAGCTGTCCGCTAAGGAATGCACCGTTGGAGTAGAGGACCAAGTTCGCTTCCCAGCCCAACTTGGCCAAGTCCACGAGCCGTTTGAGCAGTGGATCACCTGACTCCCCCCGGCCGGCCATCGGTGCGATCTCCTGGTCCGACCGCTCTTGCACCTGTCCCATACCTCCCTCCAGATCCCCTGTGAGGGGGCATGAAAGCTGCAGGGAGGTGAGCACGAAAGGTGCAGAGGCCCTCGGGGTGGCCCGAGGGTCTTCGTTTTGGGTCCGGAACAGGGGCGTCCCCCCTGTCAGGCTCTGGGTGTCGAGCTCAGCGCCACGAACAGGAGGGACGACTTGCAGTCTGAGGACACCTGGATGGAACTGCACGTGCTCCACCGCCACGGCTGGTCGATCGCCGCCCTCGCCCGGGAGTTCGGGCTCAACTGGCGGACGGCCAGGAAGTACGCCACCGCCCAAGAGCCGCCGAGATACCGGCCGAGGGTCCGACCGGCTGAGTTGACGGCGGCCCAGTTCGCCCACGTCGAGCGCCGTCTGGCGGCCTGTCCGGGCCTGCGGGCGACCGTCCTGCTCCGCGAGCTCCGTGACGACTACGCCTACACGGGCTCGTATACCAGCCTGCGCCGGCGGGTGGTCGAGCTCCGACCCCGTGACGATGCCGAGCCCGAGATCCGCTTCGAGACCGGCCAAGCGATCCAGACCCAGGGCGACTGGACCGACTGCGGGGTCTGGCCGCTCGGCGACGGCGCGGTCGAGCTGTTCGCCTTCGTGGCGATCCTCGGCTTCAGCCGGATGGTCGCGGTCCGCTTCGCGCTCGAGAAGACCCGGCCCACGACGCTCGATCGGATCGTCCGCTGCGTCGACGACCTGGGCGGCGCCACCGCCGAGTTCCTGACCGACCGCGATACGGCGCTCATGAACGGCCAGCGGGCGGACGGCAGCCCGATCTACGCGCCCGAGTGGGTCGATACGGCCGCCCTGCTCGGCACCCGCCAACGGGCCTGTCGGGCGTACCGGGCCAAGACGAAGGGGAAGGTGGAACGGGTCATCCGCGAGGTCAAGGAGGACTTCCTCGCCTGGCTCACGGGGCAGCCCTTCCCGGAGCGCCCGTCCCTCGCCTGGTATGACGAGCAGGCCCGGCGGTGGGCGCTCGACGTCGTCGCCCCCCGCCGCCACCGGACGACGAAACGGATCGTCGGCGAGGCGTGGGACGAGGAGCGCGGCCTCCTGACGCCGGTCAGCCGTCGCCTCCTGGCCCGGCTGGAGGGGCAGGAGACCCTCGTCCCGCTCCCGACGCCGGGGAGCGCCCGTCAGACGGCCGCTGCCGCCGGCGAGGCCGTCGAGGTCCGGCCCCTGGCGGTGTATGCCGAGCTCGTCCGATGAGCCGGGGCACCGAGTCGCGGACGGCGACCGCCTACGCGAGGCTCCGCGAGCACCTCGCCTACCTCGGCCTCGCCACCGTGGCCGAGCGCCTGGCCGCGGAGCTCGAGCGGGCGACCGCCGAGACGGCCGCGCCGGTGGAGGTCCTGGAGCGCCTCCTGGCGGCCGAGGTCGAGGCAACCGCGGCCCGCCGCCTGTCGGCCCGGCTGCGCTTCGCCCACTACCCGCTTGACAAGCGCCTCTCCGGGTTCGAGTTCGACTTCCAGCCCTCGATCGACCGGGGGGTCATCGCCGAGCTGTCCACCCTGCGGTTCGTGGAAGAGCGCCGCAACGCCCTGTTCCTGGGACCGCCGGGGGTCGGGAAATCACACTTGGCGATCGCCCTCGGGATCGCCGCCACGGAAGCCGGCTACCGGACCTACTTCACCACCGCGGCCGACCTCGTCGCGGCGCTCAGCGCGGCCCACCTCGAGGGGTCCTGGATCTCGAAGATGCGGACGTACACCGGGCCGTCCGTGCTCGTCATCGATGAGCTCGGCTACCTGCCGATGGACGCCACCAGCGCGCACTGGATCTTCCAGGTGGTGTCCCGCCGCTACGAGCGCGGCTCGATCGTGCTGACCAGCAACCGCGGGTTCGGGGACTGGGGCCAGGTCTTCGCCGACCAGGTGGTCGCCACCGCCATCCTCGACCGGCTCCTGCACCACGCCACGGTCGTCAACATCAAGGGCCAGAGCTATCGGATGCGGGCCCACGTCCCGTCAGGCAGGGAGGGCGCTGCTATGCTCGGCTGACCTCGATCGCCTCTGCACCCTTCGTGGCGATCTTCCTGCACCTTTCGTGCTCACCCACA
>JAJYJR010000495.1 GCA_021789355.1 Chloroflexota bacterium
AGGCCGACCTCGGCGGCCTGGGCGAACCACACGTTGGGCGGCTGGAGCGGCTCGGAGCGGAACCGGGCGAGGGCCTCGTAGCCCACCACGGCCCGGGATCCGAGCTCGAGGATGGGCTGGTAGTGGGGCACCAGGAGGGCGGGGGTCGCGAGCACCTGCAGGATCCGCTCGCGCTCGCGCTGGCGGGCCGCTTCCTCATCCTGCACCGCCCGCCGCACGATGCCGGCGGCCAGCCCGCCCATCGCCCGCAGGTGCGCCTCGTCGTCGGGGGACAGCGGTTCAGGTGGCAGGCGCGCGCCGGCGAGGAGCGCGCCCACGAGGACATCCCGATCGATGAGAGGCAGCACCAGCAGCGAGCGAGCACCACGCCCGGCGAGCAGGGCCGGGCCCTGCTCCATGCCCGGCAGGCGCGCCAGCTCGGTGCGCAGCGGACCCTGGGCGGCGAGGGCACGCAGCTCGTCGGCCGCGTCCGCCGGCACGAGCGGCGCGAGCGGGCCGCCCGCGTCGGGGGCCAGCCAGACGGCGAGGCGCTGGGTGGCCGCCGCGTCGAACAGGTAGATGGCCGCCGCCACGACCGGCCAGGTGCGCGCGAACTGCGCGAGCAGCGCCTCGGCGGCCGCACTCGCCGTCGGTGCCCCCGCGGCCGCCTGGGCCGCCGCCTGCAGTTCCGCCAGCTGCACGGTGCGCTGCCGGGCCAGGGCGTGCTCGGCGGTCACCTCGTGCAGGCTGATGGCCACACCCGCGGCCGGCAGGTGCGGGTCGAGCGCCCGCATGGTCACCAGCAGGCGACACTCCGACCCGTCCGGGCGCCCGAGCGTCAGCTCGGTGGGTGGGAGATCCTGCCCCGAGGCCAGCGCAGCGAAGATGCGGCCGCGCGCCGTGGGCGCCTCGCGCGGACGCTGCAGGCCCACGCGGACCGCGAGCTCACCGTACGGGACCCCGAGCAAGGCGGCCCGCGGCGAGCCGAGGAGCCGCTCGGCCGCGGCGTTGCACAGCGTCAGGCGACCGGTCGCGTCGAACACCAGGATCCCGTCGGCGGTGACTTCGACGGTGCGCCGGAGGCGCTCCTCGGAGGCACGGAGGACCTCCGTCCCGCGCTCGTCGGCGGCGCGTCGGGCGACCACGCCGGCGAGACGCTGCAGGCGGTCCCAGAAGAAGCCGAGCACCCCGCCGGCCGCCACGAAGGCCGCGAGACGCAGCGCCCAGCCCCACTGCCCCAGGTCGTTCGCCGAGGCGGCCGTGCTGTCGGGCATGAGCGGCCCCAGGAGCAGGCCGGCAGCCACACCGGCGAGGAGTCCGCCCCGCCAGCCGCCGCTCAGCGCGGCCAGGGCGATCGCGAGGTACGCGAAGTGGGTGAGCGGGTTCGGGGCGCCGCCCGTGGTGCGCACGGCGGCGTATACGACGAGCAAGAGGAGCACGCACGCCAGCAGCAGCGCCGCGCGGCGCCAGCCGGACGTGATCGGCAGGCGCACGGCCTGTCCCGGGTGCTCGGATGCCATCGCACCCGTGAGCGTACCGGTACGGCGCGTCCCGGCTATGGCCCGCCTGGCGGCCGACGACGCCCCGGTGGTACCAGGGAGCGGACGCCGACGGTGGCGGTCAACTGCATCGTGCCGAACGGGAGGGTCGCCCAGCACGTCGTTCTCGTTCGGCGCGAGACGGCTGTCGTGGAGCGGCTGGCCGACTACCCGGGCGCCGCCATGGTGGTGGTGCTGGGCACCTTCCTGCTCGGATCGGCGGCGCCGGGCCGGCGGCGTTCGATCAGGCGCGCGGGCTCAACGGCAGCCAAGGCAGGGCGTCAGCCACCCCTGCCCAGAACGCCGTGAGCAGGCCAAGGCTGTCGGTGTCGATCCGCTCATCGACCCCGTGCACCATCCGGAACATGTCGCCCAGCGGGATCCGGTCGCTGAACAACCCCGCCCCGTAGGCGGTCACGCCGAGGCGACGGAGGAAGCGGGCGTCGGTAGCCCCGCCGAGGAACAGCGAGGGGACGGGCCTGGATCCTGGGACCAGCCGCTCGATCGTGCGGCCGACCGCCTCGAACAGCGGCGAGGACACCGGCGATGTGCTGGCCGGATCCTCCACGAGGAACGCCAGCTCGACGGCGTCCGCGAGGTCGCCGAGGGCGTCGCGGATGAACCCTCGGACTTCCTCCGAACCGTGGCCCGGAAGGGTCCGGATGTCGAGCTCGAGCTCGGCGCGGTCAGGCACGACGTTCACCTTCGTCCCGCTGCGGAGCGTGGTCGGCATGATCGTGGTGTGCGTGATGATGTGGAGGGCGCCGCTCATCGGCGCCCCGAGCGCGGCGAGCTGCTCGGCCACTCGGTCGGGATCGAGCCACGCCGACGCCAGCTCGGGGGGCGGGTCCAGCGCGGCGACGAAGGCGTGCCACGCGTCGCCGAGTACGGCCGGCGGCTGCCCGGCCATCAGGCGTCGGACGACCTCCGCCGCGATGACCGTGGCGTTGCGTGCCCCCACAATCTCCGAGCCGTGGCCGCCGCGGCCCCGGATCGTGAGACGGCACCAGTGGAGCCCGCGTTCGCCGATCGCCACCTGGATGGGGATGGCGCCGTCGCGCGTCGGGAGGGGCAGGCGGTAGCCCGCGGCTTCGGTGAGGGCGTAGTCCGCGCGGAGCGCCTCGGGCTCATGCTCCGCGATCCACTTCGCTCCCCAGGTTCCGGCCGACTCCTCGTCGGCTTCGGCCAGGAAGAGCACGTCGCCGGCCGGTGGTCGCGGCCGCCGCGCGAGCTCCCGGATGGCAACGGCCATCGTCGCGGTCGAGCTCAGCATGTCGAGCGCACCCCGGCCCCAGATCTCGCCGTCGATGATCTCGCCCCCGAACGGGTCATGTCGCCAGTCGGACGCCGTCGCGGGGACGACGTCGGTGTGGCCAACGAGGAGGAGCGTGGGCGCCGACGGATCGCTTCCTTCGAGCCGCGCGAGCAGGCTCACCCGTCCCGGCGCAGGCTCGAAACGCCTGAACTGGAGACCGACCCCGCCGAGGAAGCCCTCGAGCAGGTCGGCGTTCCGGACCTCCTGCCCGGAGTCCACCGAGCCGTCGTTCACGCACTGGCTCTGAATGAGACGGCGGAGAAGCTCGACCGCGTCAAGAAGCGGGGCCCTCGCCATCCCCGGACCGCCCATCGCCGCGATGCCCACCGCGTCCCCCTTCCCGGGACGCGCCGATTGCCGGAACTCCCTCGAGTGGCGAACGGAGACTACCGTTCCCCCAGGACCCCGCCAAGTGTCATCCGGAGGCACACGTCGCACGAGCTCGGAGAAGCCGAGCGCCAGCTACACGCCGTTGCCCGAGAGCCTCAGGGTGTCGAGGACGATCGACGCGGGGTCACCCAGAACCGACAGGGTCGTGCTGAAGTGGCCGGGCGCGGCCGGGGTGAAGGTCATTTCGATGGTGCACGATCTCCCGTCGGGGATGACGTAGTTGTAGGTCTCACGGCAGGTGCCATTCCACGTAATGTCGAAGTTCTCGGTGATACCCCTGTCCCAATGCACCGCGCCGATCGTGACGTCGGTGCCCGAGCGATTCGTGAACGTCGTGCGCGCGTGGCTTGTCTGTCCGACGGTCGTGTTCGGGAAGCGAACGTTCGTCGCCTCGTAGGCGTAGGGAGCGCCGAGGAGGATATGGTTGCTGCCCCTCGCCAGCACCGCATACTGGAATGCCGGCACGGTCATCCCGGTGCCCATGTCAAGGCTGACGACCGCGCTGAACTGCTGGGAAACGGCCGGGTTCGGTCCCCGGCTCGAGGCGTCGGTGGCCGTGCCGGCCAGGGGCGCGCCCACTGCCTCGGCCGCGACGGTGATCGTGACGCCGTCGGGCATCGACGGACACGGTTGGGCCGAGCCGCACTGCCACGTCATCCGGGCCTGCGCCAAGGCAGCGTGGCCGGTGAACTGGACCGGCGGAGTGGGAACCACGGTTGGCTGGTACATACCCTGCCACCCGTCGACCCATTCGCCATCGGCGTTGATGTTGATGTAGCCGACCCAGACTTCGAAGTTGTACCAGTCCGCGGTGACGCGGCCGTTCTCTGTCCACGTCGAGTGGCCGAGCACGACGTCGATGAAGTTCCGCCAGCCGGCCTGGACGTCCGGGATGTCGCTCCAGCGTGCCATGAGGCTATCGAAGTGCTGCCCAGCGGTGTCTGGTGCGGCTGCGTTTGTCGTTGGGATGGGGACGAGCAGCAGCGCGAGCGCCAGAAGCGGTGCTGAGAGGCGACCGTACCTCGTCGATCGAAATCGAGCCGTGGCCAGCATCGAAGTCCTCCCGGGACGCCTCACTCCGGGTCGGGTTCACCAGTAGGCCCTACGCCGTCGCGCTGGACCTTGCCCGCGCGGCGCGTCTGGGCGTGCGCCTGACACTGAGATGCGTCCGGAACCCAAGATGTCCCGCCACCGCACGATCGTGGTCCGACCCCTCGTCGCTCGAGCGCTACTTCCGGCCGACGAACAGCCCGTAATACCAGTGATCGAGCGTCTTCCCGCCCGCGAGGACCGAGTGGAACGAATGCCGGATCGCCGGCCTGGTCAGGTAGAAGTAGATGACCCGACCCCAGGCCCGGACGAGCCACGGAAGGCCGATCCAGCGCATCCGGCTGCGCACCTCCACCCCGGCCTCCACCCGCCGCCGCGTCACGACCCGGTCTCGGAGCCCTGACGCGTCCCAGAGGGCCCGCCACTCGTCGGCGCCCAGGACTCTGGCTCCCAGGTCGTGCGCCAGCTCCTCCAGGTTCTCGCGGTCCTGTTCGAGCCAGACGGCCTCGTTCAGCCCAACGTAGCCCCCGGGCTTCGTCACCCGCACGAGCTCGCGGATCGCCTGTGCCTTGTCCTCGACGAAGGCGAGCACCGACTCGGCCACGACGACGTCGAAGCGGTCGTCCTCGAAGGGCAGGGCGAGGA
>JAJYJR010000496.1 GCA_021789355.1 Chloroflexota bacterium
TCGCCGGGTTCGTGACCTTTCTCTTCGTGCCGGTCGCGCCCCCGTGGTACGCGGCCCAGCACGGCTTCCTGAACGGTCCCGACGGCCGCCCGTTGATCCAGTACCTGAAACCGGTGGGCTTCGACGAGCTCGCCTCGTGGTTGGGGTTCAACGGTCATTACCTCTATACCTACACGTTCTACGACATCGGGCCGAACCCGGTGGCGGCCTTCCCCTCGCTGCATGCCGGGTTCCCGTTCCTCGCGTTCCTGTTCGCGCTGCGCGGGTTCGGGCGCGTGGGCTGGCTCGTGCTCGGGTACTTCGTACTGGTCGTGTTCTCGATCGTCTACCTGGGCGACCACTACGTGATCGACGCGATCGCCGGGGTCGCGTACGCCTGGGCCTCCTACGCCCTGGTGGCGCATGCGCCGACCTGGTTCCGCGGCGCGCTCGATCGCCTGCGCGACGATTCCCTGGGCCAGCCACGGACCGCCGGCAACGCGGCGCTCGCCGATCGTGTCCACGTAGCGTGGCGCAGCCTCGCGCTCGGGCTCGCGGCCGCGGGCGTTGGCGCGGTGGCGGTCGGGGCGCTCGCCTGGCACGGCGTGCAGGCGGGTTCGTTCGCCTACGCGATCCCGGCGGCGCTGGTGCTCCTCGGGATGTCCGTGGCCGCCGCCGGCCTGTTCCGGCGCTGACGATGCGCCTGCTGCTCCAGCGGGTCAGCCGCGCAGAGGTCCGCGTGGACGGGCGCGCCGTGGGCAGCATCGGGCGCGGGCTGGTGGCGCTCGTCGGGGTGGGCCACGGCGACACGCGGGAGCTGGCGCGTGCGATGGCCCGCCGGACCGTCGAGCTCCGAATCTTCCCGGACGACGCGGGCCGGACCAACCGTTCGCTGCTCGACGTGGGCGGGGGCGTCCTGGCCGTGAGCCAGTTCACGCTCTACGCGGACACGAGCCGCGGCCGCCGTCCCTCTTTCCTGCGGGCCGCGACGCCGGACGTGGGAGCGCGCCTGTACGGCGCCTACGTCGATGAGCTGGAGGCCCTGGGAATCCGGGTGGGCCGGGGGGTGTTCGGGGCCAGGATGGAGGTCGACCTCGTGAACGACGGGCCGTTCACGATCTGGCTGGATGCGGAGGGGGAAGGCGCGCCGTCGCCGGAATGAGGGCGCGTGCATGGTGCGCGTGCCGCAGCCGGGTGCCGCCGGCGAGGAGCGGGCCCCGCAGCGAGCGCGGACGCCGGGTGCGCGAGGGCCGCGGCGCCAGCCGGTTCAGCGGCGCCGGCGCCTTCAGCGGGCGATGGCGCCTTCAGCGGGCGATGGCGCCCGGATGGCGCCCGGAAGGCGCGGCCGGCGTGCCACGGTCCGGTCCGTCAGGCGGACCTGGCGAGGGTGCGGCGGCAGCGGGTGCAGACGAGCGCCTTCACGAGCTTGCCGCCGCGCTCCACCTGGAGCCGGTGCAGGTTGGGCTCGCAACGCCGGTGGGCGCGGACGCGGTTCATGCCACTCGACTGGGGGTTGTAGCCGCCCATCGAGGTCTTGCCGCAGATCGCGCAGGAGCGGGCCATGGGATCCTCAGGTATCGGTTCAGGGACGAGATCGGGCGCGCCGTGGCTGTGGCGCGGCGGTTGCGTACTATAGCATGTCGATCGATCGCACAGCCACCGGAAGGAACGCCCCACGACACCGAACCCGCTGCCCGGACACGCGCTGGCCACGCGCCGCGCCGTCGCCGACCTCGTCCGCCAGGCTGCCGCCACCTCGTACGGAGTGGTCGGCTTCACGAACCCGGACCTCCGCACGCGCCTGCAGTCGCTGGTGCGCTACAGCTCCCCCGGCGTGACCGTCCGGATCGCGCCGACGCTCGACGTCCGGATCTCGCTGCGGGTCGCCTTCGGCGTCCCGATCGCCGAGGTCGCCAGCAACGTGGAGTCCGCCGTGCGTTACGCGCTTCACCAGGCGCTGGGCCGCGACGTCGACAGCCTGGTGATCCACGTCGGCGGACTGCAGGTGCGGCGCGCCGCGAAGACGGAGACGGGAGCCGTGCCCGAGTGAGCCGGCGGGGCGCCGACGGTGACGGGCTGCTCGACGCGTTCCGCGGGGCGCTCGCGACGCTCGAACAGTCCGCCGAGGCGATCAACGCGCTGAACGTGTTCCCCGTGCCGGATGGCGACACCGGCTCGAACATGCTCGCCACGCTGCGGGCGGCGCTGGCCGAGGCCGAGGGGATCCCGGCCGACGAGCGCAACGTGGGCACGGTGGCCGCGGCGATCAGCCACGGGGCGCTCATGGGGGCGCGCGGCAACAGCGGTGTGATCCTCTCGCAGATCCTGCGCGGGATGGCTCACGCGCTCGCCGGCCGTCCGCGCATGGGCCCGCTGGACCTGGCGCACGCCCTGGCCACCGGCAGCCAGACGGCGCACAGCGCGGTCCTGCGGCCCGTGGAGGGGACGATCCTGACGGTGGTCCGGGAGGCATCCGCCGCCGCCGTGTCGGCCGCCGAGCACGACCCGGACATGGAGGCCGTCCTGGGCGCCGCCGTCGAGGCCGCGGAACAGGCCGTGGCCCGCACCCCGTCGTTGCTGCCGGTCCTGCGGGAGGCGGGCGTGGTGGACGCGGGAGGGGAGGGCCTCTACCGGATCCTGCAGGGCGCGCTCAGGTCGACCCTGGGCCGCGCCGCGGCGGCGGAGACGGTGGCCGGGGAGGTGTCGCATCCCGCGGCGGTCATCGCGAGCGCCGACGAAGGGTTCGGGTACGAGACCATGTTCCTGGTGACGCCGTCGACCGGGCACGCCCTCGACCTGGACGTCATCCGCGCGCGGGTCAGCGATCTCGGCGAGTCCGTCCTGGTCGCCGGGGACTCGCGGGCCGTCAAGGTGCATGTCCACAGTGAGCGACCCGACCTGGTGATCGCCTACGGCCTCTCCCTCGGGCCGCTGAGCCACGTCAGCGTGGAGAACCTGGACCGGCAGGCTCGCGAGGCCAGGGAGGCGCAGGCGCATGCCTTTACGGGGTCGGGCACCGCCCCGGGACACGGGCTGGAACGGGAGCTGGTGGCTGGCGGCGGCCATGCCCAGCCCGGAGGGATGGTCGCGACGGCCACGCCAGGTGCCCGGGAGATGGCCGGTGCCGGGGTGGCCACGGCCGTCCTGGAGGAGACGGGTGCGGGCGCGCGTCCCGGCCTGTCGGCGCACGGCTGGAACGGGCACGACCCGGGCCACGAGCAGGTCGGGATGGCGCATGACCACGTCCACCACGCGGGCCCGCCGATCGTGGCGGTGGCTTCCGGAGATGGGATCGTCGCGATCCTCCGGAGCTTCGGCGTGGCCCAGGTGGTGGGCGGCGGCCAGTCGGCGAACCCCTCGGCCGGGGAGCTGCTCAGGGCGGCGCAGGGATTGGGCACGGACGAGGTGCTGGTGCTGCCCAACAACCCCAACGTCAAGCTCGCGGCGCAGCAGGCGTCCGCCCTCGCCCGGGACGCGCGGATCGTTGTGGTGCCCACGCGCAACGCCCCGGAGGGCTTCGCGGCGCTGCTCGCCTACGAGCCGGGCCGCGACGCCGAGGCGAACGCGGCGGCCATGCTTGCCGCCGCGCGAAGCATCCAGACGCTACAGGTCACCGACGCGGTGCGGGACGCGAAGATCGGTGGCCGGAAGGTCAAGAAGGGGCACACCATCGTGCTCGATCCCGATGACGGGCTGGTCGCGGTGGACTCCGACCGTTCGGCCGCGGTGCTCGCCGGGGTGGCGACCCTGAGGTCCGGCTTCGAGCTGGTGACGGTCTACTACGGTGACGGCGCCGACCTCGGGGAGGCGGAGGACCTCACGACGGCGCTCCGCGCGGCGCTGCCGGATGCCGAGGTCGAGCTGGTCCACGGCGGGCAGCCGCACTACCGATACATCCTCGCCGCCGAATGACCGGCGGGGCGCCCGGTGAACGCCTCGCGACGCCACTGACGCGCGCCGGGCTGGCGGGCGGGGCGGTCCTTGGTCGTCTCCGCAGGATCGGCGTCGTGACCGTGGAGGACCTCCTGTTCCACCTCCCGCGCCGGTACGAGGATGTCCGGGAGATGCGATCGCTCCGCTGGATCGCCCAGGCGCGCCCCGACGATCCGGTGAGCACCCGCGTGACGGTGATCGACGTGCAGGTCGGGCAGACGTTCCGGCGGCGCGTGCGAGTGGTGACTGCCCATCTCCGGGACGACGAGGGCGGCGAAGGGACCGCGGTGTGGTACGGGCGGCGCTACGTCGAGCGGCGCGTGCGCGCGGGCGACCGGCTGGTGCTCACCGGGCGCGCCACCGTGAAGGGGATGCTCCCGCTCCCCGAGTTCCAGGGCCCGGAGTTCGGCCCGGACGAGGCCGGCTCGCTGCACGCCGGCCGCATCGTGCCCGTGTACCGGCTCACCGGGGGCGTGACCAACCCGACGCTGCGCCGGCTGATCCGGGACGTGCTCACGCGCCACGCGGCGGATCTGGACGACTACCTGCCGGCGGAGGTTCGAGAGCGTCGCGCGCTGCCGGGCCTGGGCGAGGCCCTGGAGCAGGCCCACTTCCCGGAAGACTTCGAGCGACGCGACGGCGCCCTGCACCGGCTGGCGTTCGACGAGCTGCTCGCGCTCCAGGTCGGGATGATCTCGCGGGATCGCCAGCGGCGCCCCGATACCGCCGACCGGATCGAGGTCCCCGAGACGCGGTTCCGCGCGGCGGTGGCGGCGGTCGAGGAGGTCCTGGGAGCGCGGATGCGGCAAAGGACGGGGCCTCCGGGGGAGGGTTCCGGCGGCGAGCCGGTCCGCGCGCCGCTCACGCCCGACCAGCACACGGCCATGGCGAAGATCCGCGCCGATCTGGCGTCCAGCCGGCCCATGCTTCGGCTCCTGCAGGGGGACGTCGGCTCGGGGAAGACCGCGGTCGCGGCGCTCGCACTCTGCTTCGCCGCGGACACCG
>JAJYJR010000497.1 GCA_021789355.1 Chloroflexota bacterium
CGCGATCGGTGGACATGCGCCGTACCTGGACAAGCTCATCTTCAAGTACTACGGCGACCCCGACGCGATGACCGCCGGCTACCGGGCCGGTGAGTCCGACATCGCGATGGATCTCGACCAGGGCGCCATCCCGAAGGTGCAGGATCTCGGCAGCCAGGCGACGATCCTGAACGCTCTCACGTATGAGCTGAACCAGCTGAACAACGCGTCGCTGGCAAAGAAGTTCGGCCAGGCGGACGTGCTCACGATCAAGCAGGCGATCCGGCTCGCGTACAACAAGAGCGAGATCACGGACCGGATCCTGGGCGGAACGGTCAAGCCGTCCAACACGCCGTACTCGCCGCTCCTCTACTACTACAAGGACGAGCCGGTAGTCACACAGGACTTCGCCCAGGCCAACCAGCTGCTCGATGGTGCGGGCTGGACCAAGGGCTCGGACGGCATCCGCGCGAAGAACGGCGTCAAGCTCGAGCTCACCGCGTGCACCACGCAGAAGCAGAGCCGCATCGACACGCTCACCCTCGTCGCATCCTGGCTGCAGCAGATCGGCGTCAAGGTCGACGTCAAGCCCGTCCCGGCGAACCCCGACCTCTTCGGTGGCTGGGACGCGGTGTCGGCCGACACGCCATGCAACCTGCAGCGGGGCAACTACGACCTGGCCGAGTTCGCGTGGTCGTACAGCCCGGATCCGCTGGGGTCGTACAACGTCTACAACTCGGTCGGCATCCCGGACAATCCTCCGCACCAGGGCCAGAACACCACGCGCACCAACGACCCGGCGATCGACGCGGCGTGGAACGCCGTCAAGACCAGCGTCGATCCGGTCGTGATCAAGGAGAACCTGGGTATCTTCCAGGACCTGTACTACAAGAACGTCGTGGAGATCCCGCTCTTCAACTGGAGGGAAGTCTGGCTGTCGAACGGCAAGGTCCAGAATTACCTTCCCAATCCCACCCAGTACAGCGTGATGTGGAACACCGGGGACTGGTGGGTCAAGCAATAGCGCCGAGTCGCCCATAGGGGCATTCGTGCTGGATCGAGTCGCGCATCAGGCTGCGGGGCCTGACTCGGGCCCCGCAGCCTTCACGTATCGAGCTAGAGGACGGACAGGCAGCGCGCCGTGATCAAGTACGCGGTACGTCGGACGCTCCAGGCGATCCCGGTTCTCCTCGGGATCTCCATGATCATCTATGCGATCCTGCTCATCGCTCCCGGCGGGCCCGAAGCGCGGTTCGCCCAGAACCCACGCATCACCGCGGATCAGATCGCGGCGTTCCGCCACCGCTGGGGCCTCGATCAGCCGATCCCCATCCAGTACTGCAAGTGGCTGGGCGTCTGCGGCGACAAGCCGTTCCTGGTAAACGCCCTGCCCGGTGGGACGATCGAGCTGGCCGGCGTCCGGATCGAGCTCCCCGGTGGCGACAACGGGGTGCTCCACGGCGACTTCGGCTTCTCCGTGGTCAACGGGGAGCCCGTCGCGGCCATCATCGGCGACAGGTTGCCGGCGACCCTGATCCTCGCGGGGACTGCCTGGGTCATCTGGGTGATCATCGCGTTCATCAGCGGCGTCTATGCGGCCGTGAAGCGGTACAGCCTGTTCGACTCGGCGCTCACCGTCTTCAACTACGTCGGTTTCTCGTTCCCCACCTTCTGGCTCGGCATCATGTTGATCACGGTGTTCGCCGGGTCGCTGCACGTACTGCCCGCCGGCGGCATGTGGAACGCACGGACCGTGCCGCCGTTCGGCACGCCGGAGTACTGGGCGTTTTTCGGGTCGCAGCCGCTCAACGCGCTCGCTGACCTGGGCACGCACATGATCCTGCCGGTGTTCACGCTCGTCGTGGTCAGCATCGCGTACGACTCCCGGTTCGTGCGCTCGAGCATGCTCGAGGCGTTGAACCAGGACTACATCCGCACCGCCCGCGCCAAGGGCGTGCCGGAGCGGGGCGTGGTGTTCCGCCACGCGCTGCGCAATGCGCTCCTTCCGGTGATCACAAACCTGGGCCTGGAGATCCCGTTCCTCTTCACCGGCGCGTTCGTCACCGAGACGATCTTCAGCTGGCCGGGCATGGGCTTCCAGTTCATCCAGTCAACGGCGAGCTTCGACTACCCCGTGCTGATGGGTCTCCTCTCGGTGACCGCGGTCGTCACGGTGTTCGCCAACCTGGCGGCGGACCTGACGTACGCGATCGTCGACCCGCGCGTGAAGTACGACTAAGGAACGCGATGACCGAGATCGAGAATCCACGCGTGAAGGAGCTCACTCCGGCCGAGCTGGAGGCGATCCAGCTCGAGCGGCCCGACTTCGAGGTCAAGCTCGAGTCGCTCAGCCAGTGGCAGCTCGCCTGGCGCCGCTTCAAGAAGCACCGCCTGGCGATCGTGGGCGCAGTGCTCTTTTTCGGCATGTGCGCCGTGGCTGCCTTCGGCCCGTTCCTCCTCCCATACAATTTCTACACCATCCCCACGCCCGACAAGTTCGTCTACGCGGGGCGTCCGCCGTCCCTGGCGCACCCGTTCGGCGAGACCGGCGGCCTTCAGCGTGACGTGCTCACGCTGGTGGTCAACGGCGCGCGCCTTTCGCTCCTGATCGGCGTGGGCGCGTCGATCGTCGGCGCCACGATCGGCGCGATCGTCGGCGGGGTGGCGGGCTACTTCGGCGGCTGGATCGACAACCTGCTCATGCGCATCGTCGACATCATGCTCAGCCTGCCGCTCCTCTTCGTGATCCTGGTCGTCTCGAGGTTCCTGGGCGGCGGCAGCTGGTACCTGATCATGTTCATCTTCGCGATCTTCAGCTGGCCGGGCATCTCACGGCTGGTGCGCAGCCTGTTCCTCTCGCTGCGGGGCGAGGACTACGTCGACGCGGCCCGCGCGGCAGGGGTGGGCGACGTGCGGATCATCTTCCGCCACATCCTGCCCAACGCCATGAGCCCGATCATCGTCGCCGCCACCCTGAGCGTGGCGAGCGTCATCATCAGCGAGGCGTTCGTCAGCTTCCTCGGCTTCGGCGTCGACGTGACCACGCCCACCTGGGGCAACGTCCTCTCGAACTCGCTCAACTTCATCACGGTCGGGAACTGGTGGTGGCCGCTCTTCCCGGGCCTCGCGATCGTGGTCACCGTGCTGGGCATCAACTTCATGGGCGACGGGCTGCGCGATGCGCTCGATCCGAGGGCCCGGGAATGACGGGCACGGCGCACCTCGTCGCGGAGGCGCCCGCCGCCCGCGACGACCTCCTCCTTGACGTACGCGGGCTGCGCACCCACTTCAAAGTAATGGACGGCACGGTCAAGGCGGTGGACGGCGTCGACCTGGCCATCGCTCAGGGACAGACGCTCGGGCTCGTGGGCGAGTCGGGCTGCGGCAAGAGCGTCACCGCCCTCAGCATCATGCGGCTGATCGACAGCCCGCCCGGGAAGATCGTCGACGGCGAGATCTGGTTCGACGGGCGCGACCTGCTCCAGCTCAGCGACAGCGAAATCCACGACGTGCGCGGCAACGACATCGCCATGATCTTCCAGGAGCCGATGACCAGCCTGAATCCGGTCTTCACCGTCGGCGAGCAGATCGCCGAGGCGGTGAGGCTTCACCAGCACGTGGGCGGCGCGGAGGCCCGCAACCGAGCGATCGAGTCGCTGCGGGTGGTCGGCGTCCCGGCACCAGAGCGACGCGTGCGGCAGTACCCCCACGAGCTGAGCGGCGGCATGCGGCAGCGCGTGATGATCGCCATGGCGCTCTCGTGCAATCCCAAGCTGCTGATCGCGGACGAGCCCACCACCGCGCTCGACGTGACCATCCAGGCGCAGATCCTGGAGTTGATCAAGGAGATCCAGGCGAGGACCGGCACCGCGTTGTTGCTGATCACCCACGACCTCGGCGTGGTGACGGAGACGGTCCAGCACGTCGCGGTGATGTACGCGGGGCGCATCGTGGAGCAGGGCACGGCGGAGCAGGTCCTGCTGCAGCCCAAGCACCCCTACACGCAGGGGCTGCTGAGCTCGATCCCTGGCCGGCAGCGGCGAGGCCGCGAGCTGTCCGTCATCAAGGGCGTCGTGCCGAACCCGTTCCGCATGCCTCCGGGATGCAAGTTCGAGCCCCGCTGCCCCTTCGCGTGGGAACGCTGCCGCGCCAGTGAGCCGTCGCTGGCGGCGACCGATCGGGACGGCCGGACCGTGCGCTGCTTCCTGCACACGGATGAGGGGGCCTCGCGACGGGGCGCCTATGAGGCCGCTGCCGTGGCGGCAGTCCGCGGCGTGGTGGCCCAATGAACGTGGGTGGCCCGATGGACGGCCGCGAGCCGGGGATCTCCGCAGGCCCGGAGGCATCCTCCGCCGGGGGCGCCGGCGCGCTGCTCGAGGTGCGGGACCTCAGGACGTACTTCCCGGTGCTGGGAGGGCTGCTCAGACGCACCGTGGGGCACGTGTACGCCGTGGACGGCGTGAGCCTGGACATCCGCCGGGGCGAGACCATGGGGCTGGTGGGGGAGTCGGGCTGCGGCAAGACCACCCTGGGGCGGACGATCCTGCGGCTCGAGACGGCGACCGCCGGGACGGTTCGCTTCGACGGGCAGGACGTGCTGGCGCTGGAGCGCCGCGAACTGAAGCGGATGCGCGGCCGTATGCAGATCATCTTCCAGGACCCCTACGGCTCGCTCAACCCGCGCATGCCGGTGCTCGACATCATCGGCGAGGGGCTGCTCGCCCAGGGGGTCACGAACTCGAAGGAACGCATCAAGCGGGTGGAAGACTCGCTCGACGCCGTCGGGCTCCGCCGCGACTACACCCGGCGCTACCCCCACGAGTTCAGCGGCGGCCAGCGCCAGCGCATCGGCATCGCCCGGGCGCTCGCGCTGCGCCCCGACTTCATCGTGTGCGACGAGCCGGTCTCGGCGCTGGACGTCTCGATCCAGAG
>JAJYJR010000498.1 GCA_021789355.1 Chloroflexota bacterium
ACATGGCGACCCGCCTTCGCGGCCGCGATGGCGATCGGCGCGTGCAGGTATGTGGGGGTGCACACGTCCACCACCTCGACCGAGGCGAGGAGTGCGTCGAGCGATGGCGCCACGCTGGCGCCGAAGCGCGCCGCGAGGGCGGCCGCCCGCTCCGGATCCACGTCGTGCACGACCACCCTCGCGCCCTCGGCGCTCCAGGCCGCGAGATGGGTCTCGCCGATCAACCCCGTGCCGGCCAGGCCGACGCGCAGCTCGCGGCTCATGTGACCGGCATCCGGGCGGGAGTTGGTGTCACGCGCGTGCCCACTCTATCGGGGACCCGAACCACCGACGGGCGTGACCTCGCCGTGCGCAGCGGCTGCGGCCATGGTCGCCTCGATCACCTCACGGGCGGTCACCGGCCGCTCGTACTCGGACTGACGGAGCGCGTCGCCCATGAAGGCGCGCGGGTTGCGGAAGACAGCCTGGCTTGGCGTCGGGACGAGCGCCGCGAAGTGCATCTCGCGCACGCCTGTTGCCTCGGCCACGCGGCGGGCATTGCGGGCGGTGATGCCACCGCCGGCCATCACGGCGATGCGGTCGCCGGCCTGATGGACGAGTTCGGCGATGAGCAGCGCGCCTTCCAGCGCGCTGCTCTCCTGGCCGGACGTCAGGACGCGCTGGTAGCCGCAAGCGATCAGTGTCTCGAGGACCGCACGCGGGTCCGCGACCATGTCGAACGCGCGATGGAACGTGATCTGCATCGACCCCGCCTGGGCCTGCAGCCGGTCCATGGTGCGGCGGTCGACGTCACCCTCCGGAGTCAGCGCGCCGATGACCACCCCGTGGGCGCCGGCGGCGCGAACGGCGGCGATGTCGCGTTCCATCGCCCGGACCTCGTGCTCCTCGTAGATGAAGTCACCGCCGCGGGGCCGCACCAGCACGTGGACGCGAAGCGACGTGACGGCCGCGAGGGTCGTCTCGATCAACCCGAGGCTGGGCGTGATCCCGCCCTCGAACAGCCCCGCCGAGAGCTCCACGCGGCTGGCGCCGGCAAGCTCGGCGGCGATCGCGCCATCGGTACTGTCGATGCAGATCTCGTAGGTCAGCTGCATGGTGTCCTCATCTCGTGCCTCCCCCGAGGCGCCGCTTAGTCCGAGAAGCTCGCTCGGATGGATCCGACTGGACGGCCGCCGCCAAGCACGGGCAGCGCCGCGAGGTGCCGAGCGCCCTCGACGTCGACCCCGAGCGCCGCGAGGGCATGCAGCGCGATCGGGGTGCAGGCCCGGGCGGAACCGTCGATGATCTTCACCGCCACGGTGTGCCCCTCAGCGGTCGCGACGGCGAGCACCCCCTCCGCGCCGCCCTTGGCGATGGTCCCCGGCAGGGCCCGCATGAGCTCGGTGTTGATGTGCCCCGTCCCGCCCACGAACTCGGGGTGCGCGCGCATGGCGCCCGCAACCGCAGCCTCGGGCATGTCTCCCGCCGCGCGCGCCAGATGGCGCATCGCGCGTGCCAGTCCCGTCAGCGTCAGGGCCAGGGTCGGTGCGCCACAGCCGTCGACCGCGACGTGGGCCACCCGCTCTCCGGCGAGTCGCTCCATGGTCGCGCGGATCGCCTGCTGGACGGGGTGGGCCGGGTCCAGGTAATCCTCGGTCGACCAGCCGTTGGCCACGCAGGCCGACAGCATGGCGGCGTGCTTGCCCGAGCAGTTGTGGCGGATGCGCGCTTCGTGCTCTCCGGCGCGGATGAGCGCATCCCGCGTGGGCTCGTCCTCCGGCCACGCGGGCGGGCAGCACAGGGCGTCGGCCGTGAGACCGGCGTCGGCGAGCATGCGGAGCACCGTCTCGACGTGGCGGTCCTCGCCGGTGTGGCTCCCGGCCGCGATGGCCAGCTGCTCCCCAGCGAGGAGGCCGCCGGCGTATAGCGAGCCGGCGGCCTGCAGGGGCTTCGACGTCGAGCGAGGCAGGACCGGAGCAGTCACGTCGCCCAGGGCCAGGACAACGCCACCCGAGGGATCCAGGCCGACGAGGCTACCGAAATGGCGGCTCTCGGTGAATCCCGACCGGTCGACTTCGGCCAGCAGCGCGTAGTTGTGCACCGTCACTTCCTCTCGCCGTTCAGGCGACGTCTGGAACGAGCTGGATGGGTTCCCTGCCACCGAGCGTCGACCGCTCGCGCGCCTCAAGGGTTCGCGCCACCTTGGAGAGCGAACTGTTGACCACGAGGTAGATCACCGCCACGATGATGTAGGTCTGGATGAGGTGATGCGTGTAACTCGCCAGGACCTGGCCGCTGAACAGCAGTTCGTTGTAGCTCACGATGTAGCCGAGCGAGGTGTCCTTCAGGAGCCCCACCGACTGGCTGATGAGCGCGGGCAGCAGCCGGCGGACGGCCTGCGGCAACACGATGAAGCGCATCGTTTGGCCGTATGTGAGCCCGACCGCGAGACCGGCCTCGGCCTGTCCGCGCTCGAGCGAGAGGATGCCGGCACGGAAGATCACCGCGAACGACGCCGCGCTCGAGACCGACAGTGGAACGACGAGTTTCCAGAAGACCGGCACATCGAGGCCGTACTTCGGCAGCGCGAAGAGCATCACGTAGACGAGTAGGAGCGCCGGGATCGTGCGGAACAGCTCGACGTAGGCATACGCGGGCCAGCGCAGCAGGCGCCGCGACGACAGTCGACCGAGGGCTAGGAGCATGCCACCGGCCATGGCCAGCGAGACGGCCGCGACGGCCGCCTCGAGGGTGCCGAGCAGCCCCTGGAGCAGGAACCGGATCAGGGGCCAAGTGGTGTACGGCTGCCAGCGGCTCCATTCGAGCTGCCCGTTCTCGGCGAACTGGCGGACGCCGGCCGCGACGAGGATGACTACCACGACGCTCGAGACGATCGTCGCGATCCTGATGCGTCGGCGGCCACGCGGCCCGGGCACGTCGAACAGCAGGCGGTCCACGCTCATCGCGCGATCACCATGCGACGCTCCAGCACCCCGGTCACCAGCGCGCCGACGGCCGCGATGGCCATGTACCCGAGCGCCGCACCGACGTAGATCGGGATCGGTTGGGCTTCGATGAGATCGACCCGGTTCGCGGTCGCGGTGAGCTCGACGACCCCGACACCGGCGGCCAAGGCCGTGTTCATGGTGAGCGCGATGAAGAGCGTGCCGAGCGGCTGGATCACCGCGCGCAGCGCCTGCGGCATGATGACGTACCGCAGCGACTGGTCGAACGTGAAACCGAGGGCGCGCGCGGCTTCGCTCTGCCCGAGCGCCACCGTATTGATCCCCGATCGGATCGCCTCGGCCACGAAGGCAGCCTCGTAGACGGCCACCACGATGGCCGCGGTCGTGAACAGGCCCGCCTGCAGTCCCACCTCCGGCAGCGCAAAGATGGCCACGACGAGCAGGGCGAGCAGCGGGATGTTCTGCAGGACCTCGACGTACACCGTCCCCACACCACGCAGAACGGGCACCGGGCTCACCCGCATGACCGCGACGACGAGCCCCGCGCTGAGGGCACCAGCGAACCCGAGGACGGTCAGGGCGACGGTGGTGAGCAGCCCGGTCTCGAACTGGGGCAGGTACTGCAGGACGAGGTTCATGGGCTGTGGGGTGAGTGCCCTGTCGCGCCGGCGTGGTCGCCGACAGCCTGTGGGGCACTCACCCGGTTGCTCCGGCGATCAGGATCCGGGAACGGAACCGATCTCGGGCGGCGTGGGCGCGTTGCCGGTCACGACCGTCCCGATCGTCTCCTTCCACACCCGGGCCCAGACCCCGTTGGAGTAGATCGTCTTCAGCCAGTTGTCGACGAACTGCTTCATCTGGGTGTCGCCGTGCTTGAGGCCGATGCCGTACGGCTCCGAGGTCAGCGCGTTCGTGTCGATCTGGAACTGATTGTCCGCCACCGCATCGGCGATGAGCAGGCCCTGATCCTGCACGTAAGCGTCACCGCGGCCCTGCTCAAGCGCCTGGATGCACTCAGGGTCGGTGGAGAAGGTCACGATCTTCGCACTCGGAGCGGCCTTCTGGATCGCCGGGATCGCGGGCGTGTTATCGCCGGCGATGACCGTCTTGCCGGCCAGGTCGGCTAGGCTCGCGAAGGTCGGGTTGCCCTTCTTCGTCGCGATGGCCAGCCCGGAGATGAAGTACGGGCCAGCGAAGTCCACCTGAGTCGCCCGCTGCGTCGTGATCGTGTAGGTCTGGAAGACGACGTCGACGGTCCCGTTCCCGAGCAGCGCCTCGCGTGTCTGGGTGCCCGACGTCACGACCTGCGCCGTGTTCGGCTTGCCCGTGATGTAGTACGCGAGCAACTTGCCGAGCTCGGCGTCGAAGCCCGTGAACTGGCCCGTCGTCGGGTCGATCTGCGACCAGAGCGGGGCGTCCATCGAGCCGCCGATGATGAGTTCGCCGCGATCCTTGATCTTGGCCATGGTCGAGCCGGCCGGCATGTCGGCGGCCGTGGCGACGGGTGCGTTCGCGTAGATGCCGCCGGGGTTGGCCGCCGCCTGCGAGGACGAGGCGGTGCTTGCGGCTGGTGAGGCGCTGCAGGCGGTCAGTGACACCGCCATGATGGCCGTCAGCGCCAGGATGACTGGACCCGTCGAGATGCGTCGGAGCATCCCGCTACTGCGTGTGGCTGTCATTTGGCTTGTCCACCATCTCCTGTACGGGACGCGATCAGTTCCTGAGGACCTTGGCCAAGAATCCCTTGGCTCGCTCGGTCCGGGGCGCAGAGAAGAACTCTGCGGGCTTGCCGGTCTCGACGATCTCGCCGAGATCCATGAACACGACGCGGTCCGCGACGCGACGGGCGAATCCCATCTCGTGCGTGACCACGACCATCGTCATGCCCCCGCTCGCCAACGCGGCCATCACGTCGAGGACCTCGTTGACCATCTCGGGATCGAGCGCCGAGGTTGGCTCGTCGAA
>JAJYJR010000499.1 GCA_021789355.1 Chloroflexota bacterium
CCGTCGAGCATGCCGCGCATGATCGGCAGGGCCTGGCGGAGCCAGCGGAGCCGCTCGGGCGCGCCCGAGCCGAACTCGAAGCCGAAGTCGTGGGCCTCGCCCTCGAACCACGCGGCGCCGATGCCGAGGATGGCGCGGCCGTTGCTGATGTGGTCCAGCGTGGTGGCCATCTTGGCGACCAGGGTCGGCTCACGGTACGGGTTCGCACCGACCATCAGCCCGATCCGGACACGCTCGGTCCGCGCCGCCCACGCGGTGATGGTCAGCCAGCCCTCGTAGTTCGGCCCGTGCGGGTCGCCGACGATCGGGTACAGGTGGTCCCACGTCCACAGCGAAGAATACCCTAGGCGATCTGCACGGATGCCGGCTTCGAGCAGGGATGGCCAGTCCGTGTACTGGTTCCAGCAGAGGGCGCCGAGCTTCACCTCGTTCATGGCCGCGAGTCTACGGTAGCCTCACCGCGCGGGTCGGAGATATGCTCCGCACCTCGTGAGCGACCAGCGACCGAACCTCGTGCCGGTCTCCCCCAACATGGGCGGGCGCGGCCTTCCGTTGCTCCCGCGGACCGTGGTGGTCGCAGCGGTCGTCGCGCTGGTGGCCTTCCTCGCCGGCCTCCAGCTGAGCCCGACTCGTGAGGTGGTCGTCCCTGCTCCATCGCCATCGGCCCCGGCCTCCTCGCCACCGGCCGCGCCGGCGACGCCTGCTCCGGCGGCTGGCCTGGCCACCGCGGCGCCGCCGCTGCCGCTGGGCGTGTATCACCTCACCCAGCCAGAGGCGAACGAGATCGCTGTGGCCGTGCGCTTCTACGCCGCCTACAACGCGGGCCAACTTGCCACCGTCATGGCGCTGCTCTCCGCGCAGCCGCACCTCTTCGACTGCGACTACACCACCCAAGCGGCCATGATCCTCACTGGGCGTAGCGTCATTGAGACCTACCTGCGCGCCCGCTTCGCTGAGCACGACCGCTGGACCGTCGAGTTCTACCAGGCGAACCCCGCGAACAACCGTGAGGTCGTCGTGCTGCCGCTCCAACGCTCGAACGACACGCTGCGCCGACTCGGTGCGCCGGGCGGGGCGAAGCGCTCGTTCCCGGAGGACTTCTATCTCGCCTTCAACCCGGACCGCGTCCACCTCGACGCGATCGCCTGGTACACGATGTCTGGGTCGGGGGGCTTGTGCAGCCCGTAGGGGCAAAGCACTCCCCTTGGCTGCTTGGGACCCGTTCCGCCATGCAATGTTGGCTGCCCCGATCGCCGCTGGCCCTGTGCCGAAAGGGGACCATCGCCACGGTGCCGGATCCGTGCGACGGGGAGCCCCCGCTCGGGCCGCGCCAGAAGGAGGTCCTTGTGGCACGACTCGAGTAGTAGCTGGTCACCAGAGCTACGCTCTGTACAGCGCCGTCAGCCTGCCTACTCCCCGCGCAGGATCGCGGCCGGCACGGCGCGCCGGACAAGCAGCGCGGGTCCCACCGCCGCCGCCAGCGTGGCCAGGAGCGCCGCACCGATCGAGGCCGCCACGCCGAGCTCGATGGGACCCGCCGCCGCCTGCAGCACCCGCGCCACGCCGAGCGTGATGAGCGCGCCCACGATCCCGCCCAACAGCCCGATGGTGAGCGCCTGGACGACCAGGAAGCGCACGATGAGCCCGGGTGACCAGCCGATCGCCCGCAGGGTGGCGAACGCGGCTTCCCTGCGTAGGTAGCCGAGGCTGACGATCTCGCCCGCGGCCAGCGCGCCGACTCCCAGCGTCAGGGCCGCGATCGCGACATGGAAGGGCCGCACCTGGGCCGCCAGGTACACCCCGAGCACGGTCGTGTCGAGACGGCCGTTGAAGCCGACCGCCACGAGCGTCACCGCTCCCACGAGCACCGCGCCCAACGCGACAGCCAGCACCCCCAGCGCGGTCTCCACGCGCCGCGGCCCGAGGAGATCCCGGACCGCCAGCCAGGTCAGCCAGCGGATCGGTCGGCTGCGATGGGCGGGCTCGAGGCCCGCCAGTCCCCCGATCGGCGGGCCGCGCAAGACGAGCAGCGCGGGCATGAGCCCGGCAATCCCAGCCACGGCGAGCGAGAGGGGCACGGCACCCGCGAGCTGCCAGGGCGCGAGGACGAGCCCAAGCGGCAGGAGCGCAAGGGTCGCGAGCGTCGCGACGACGCCCATCGCGAGGCCCAGCACGAGCATCTCGGCTTCGACGAGCCAGGCGATGCGCCCGCCCGACCAGCCGATGGCGCGCAGGGTGGCGAGCTCGGGACCCCGCTGGCGCACCGCCACGTAGGCCGTGTCGGCCACCAGCAACACGGCGCCCAGCAGAACGAGCGCGAAGAGCGCGAGGTCCTCGGCCGAGACGGCCTCCACGAACCCCACCGCCACGCCCTTCTTCGACCAACCCTCGCTGACCGTCAGGGCCGGTCGGCCGAACGACCCTGCCGGCAGGTCCACGAGCACCGTGCGCGGCGAGGCGCCCTTGACGATGTCGACCTGCAGCCCCGTGGCGTCCTCGATCGCGGCGGCCACCGCGGCCAGGCGCGCCTCGGACGCCGGCCCCGGGGTGTCCACGCCCGCCACCTTGACCCGGATGGCGCTGATGAAGGCGGCCCCTGGGGCGTTGGTGAAGCGGGCCGGATCGGACAGCCAGGCGGCCCCGGCGAGCGTGGTCAGCACGAGGGGCGGGCTGTTGACGTAGGAGGCGAGCGAGCGGGTGGGCCCCAGCGTCTGCCCGTCGGGGAGCGTCACTTGGGGCAGCCCGTAGGTCTCCAGACGGCCACCTGCCAACGGGTTGAAGCCGGGGACGCAGTCGGGGTTGTACTCGCCCACCGGCGCCCAGCGCGAGAAGAGCTCGGAGCGCGGTACCTGGTCCTCGCGGCTAACGGAGCGGAACCAGTCGCCCGAGGCCTCGGGGGGCGCCTGGTCCGCGGGCTTGAGGTTGGACCCGATCACCACGGCGCTCTGGTAGATGCTGGGGTCGGGCGGCTGCAGCTGGGCTGCGAGGTGGTCGGGGCCGACCTGACGGTACGTCACGGGTCCCGCGGTCCAGTGCGGCGAGGCGTCGTAGTAGTCGGCCTGGGCCAGCGTAGCGAGGAAGGCCTGGTACGCGGCGTTGGCGCTGGCCGTCTGCGTGCCGACCGGAGTCCAGGCCGTCAGCGTGTCTGGTGCGCCACCGCGGAGCACGGCCGCGGGATCCTCCGCGCGCTCGGTCGTGAGCGCCATGGTCTCGTCGATGAAGCTGCGATCGCTCACCAGCACCGGGATCGTGGGTTGCGGTCCGGCCACAGACTGGGCCATCGCGGGAGCGTCCGAGGCGGTCAGGTAGCGGCCCGACCCGACGCAGCGATCGAGGTGGGCGAGCTGCGCCTCGGCGACCGGGTCGATGCCGGCCACGACGATCGGCTCTGACCAGCTCACCTCGATCCCGGGTGTCCCGGAGCGGAAGGCACCCTCGAGGGAGGCGTCAGGCGTCAGCCCGCCGTAGCAGGCGACCGTCGCGGTGCAGGCGATCGTGGCCGTCCCGACCTCGAGCACCGGCGCGCCGGGAAGCCCGGCGCGCGCGGCAGGCGGGGTCACGATCCGGCCCCGCGGCGCCACCACCAGATACTGCGCCGGCAGCGGCGGGTAGTGCGAGAGCCCAGCCTCTCCGCTCGCCGCCGCACGGATGCGGAAGACGGTCACCGGACCTGAACCCACGAGTCTCGACACGTCGACCGGGAACTCCGCGGGCCACTGCACGAAGCCGACCACCGCGATGGGCGCCGCGACCGCCACGTCGGGCACGGCGCGGATCGCGGCCAGCTGGGCCTCGGTGATGCCACCCGTGAGCCCGGAGAGGAAGTTCGGGCGCACCAGACCCTCAGTGGCTTCGAGCGCGGTCTCCGAGCCGACCGGACGGACGAGGATGTCGTAGGGGGTGGTCCAGGCCTGGGCGATGTCGCCCGAGAGCACCGCCTGCGTGGTGCGCGAGACCCCGGCCAGCACGAGGAACCCCGAGACCGCGGTGAGGAGCCCGGCGGCTGCGAGCGCGGTCGCCACGCGCCGGGAGAGCAACCCGCGGACGGCCAGGTGGATCACCGCTCCTCCAGCATCCGGGCCTCGAGTGGACCCTCGCCATCGAGGCGCTGCTCCCCGTCGACCCGTCCGCCGGCGAGGTGCACCACTCGGTCGGCGAAGGCGGCCACCGCGGGGTCGTGGGTGCCGAGGACGATGGTCAGGTCATGGTCGCGTCGCACCCGCTCGAGCACGCCGATCAGCCCCTCGGTGGTGGCGGCGTCGAGGTTGCCCGTCGGCTCGTCGGCCAGGAGCAGCTCTGGACGTCCCATCAGGGCCCGCGCCAGCCCAACCCGCTGGCGTTCGCCGCCGGAGAGGCGCGAGGGCGGGGCGTCGAGCCGATCGGCCAGACCGAGTTCCGTGAGCAGCGCGCGGGCTTCGGCCTGCAGGTCGCGCCAGCGGCCCCAGGGCAGGCGCGCTGCCACGAGGTTTTCCAGTGCGGTCAGCCCGGAGAGGAGATGCGGGTCCTGGAACACGAGACCAACGTGCTGCGCGCGGAACTCGGCCAGCTCGCGCTCCGACGCGCCCTCCACACGCGAGCCCAGGACGCTGATCGTCCCGCTGGTCGGCCGGTCGAGCCCGGCCACCAGGTTGAGCAGCGTGGTCTTGCCCGAGCCCGACGGCCCTGTGACGGCCACGGCTTCACCCCGTGCGACGCGCAAGTCGATCCCCGAAAGCGCATGGATGACGTCGCTTCCGCTCGCATAGGTGCGCGACACACCGTCGAGCGCGATCGCGGGCAGGCGCTCAGGCAAGCTCAGCGGCACGCTCATCTCGGACCCTCACGCGCGGCCGGGCGGCGATCTCGTCGAGGTGCCCTCGAAGCCCCTCAAGCCAGCGGAGTTGAGCCTCGACCGCGCGGATCTCGGC